>CAZCDD010000042.1:0-9595 GCA_964497405.1 uncultured Hydromonas sp.
GAGGTCATCCAGTCAATCAAGTCTGCTTTGAACAAGCCGTCCAAAGCCATCATCATCAAACTCACGGTACAGTTACCGCCGATGTAGTTTTTCACACCTTTGCTCAAGCCATCTTGGATCACCGGCATATTCACCGGATCGAGCACGATGATCGCATCATCGACCATACGCAAGCTCGATGCCGCATCAATCCAGTAACCATTCCAACCGGCTGCGCGCAACTTAGGGAAAATGTCATTGGTGTAGTCGCCGCCTTGGCAGGTCACGATAATATCGCAGGTCTTGAGTTCATCCACGTTGTTACCGTCGTGCAAAACGCCATCCGATTTTGCCATCGTCGGCGCCGCGCCGCCCGCATTGCTCGTGCTGAAAAACACCGGTTCAAAGTGTGCGAAATCATTTTCCGCAACCATACGATCCATCAGAACCGAACCAACCATCCCGCGCCAACCTACCAAACCCACTCGTTGCATCATCTACTCCAAATAAACATCAAACAAAAACCAAATACTTTATCGCTGGCAATGCCATCATCAAAGCTTTTGCACCACAAACACATTCATGCGCGCAGTTTCCGCACGCAAGAAGGAATTAGCCGCTGTGGTATCAAAGCCATCCCGCTGGAATACCGTCATCAAACGCGTACCAAAGCTACTATCGCTGAAATACGCACTGTTTGAAGCCGATCGAGCAGACTCAATCCGACGCGCCGCCAAATCAAAATACAAGCAACGATAACGATTACCTGAATTTTCATAGCACGAGCGCGATTCTGATTCCAAGCGTTCCACACCGCCCAACTGGTGTAATTTTACTGCCCAATCGGCAATTCCTGAAATCAATTCGTCAGAATAAGCATATTTTGCCCAAGACTGTTGTGGATTCACACCTGCTTTGCCCTCAAGCATCTGCGCTTCTAAGCGTTTCATCTCCAACTGGCGCACGCGTTCTTCCATACGCTGTAGCTCTACTTGTTGCTGCGCCTCTCTGCGTTTTTGCTGTTCAATTTGCATCAACTGTGCTTCAGCCTTACGACGCTGTTCCGCAAATGTTTCACCACCCGCAACATTTTCGCCGATCTTGATATTGCGCACCTCCAATCGGCGCTCATCTAATCGACGCTCTTCGAAACGCTGAATTTCCCTGCGCTGTGCTTGCAACTTCGCTTCTAAAGCCTGAGATTCGGCGCGCTGAGCGTTCAAACGACTTTCCAGCTGCTGAATATCCGGCGTGAGACCCGCTACTTGAGTTCCTGAAGGAGGCGCATCGGTAGCCTGCTTCGCAGCCAGACGTTCCGACTCAGCCCGTTGCTCCTCCAGACGTTTTTGTGCTTCGGCCAACTGCGCCTCTAAACGAGCCGTTTCCCGTTTTTGCGCTTCCAAACGCTGCGCTTCTTGACGCAATAGTTCCTGCCGCTGCGCTTCCAATCGCGCCGCTTCGGTTTGCTGTGCCGCTTGGCGTTCGGCTTTCAAACGTTCCGCCTCAAGTCGCTGCTCTTCTAAACGCTTCTGTGCTTGAGCCAACTGGGCATTCAACTGTTCGGTTTCGCGCTTTTGCGCCTCCAGAGACTGTGTGCCCACCTGCTGAACCTGCAATTTGTTTTGCGTGTCCTTCAATTGCTGCTCTAATTTCGCCACTTCCTGCTTTTGCGCTTCTAAGCGTTGCGCTTCCTGACGCAATAGTTCCTGTCGCTGAGCCTCTAAACGAGCAGATTCGCTTTGTTGTGCGGTTTGACGTTCGGCTTTCAGGCGTTCGGCTTCAAGGCGCTGTTCTTCAAAGCGTTTTTGTGCTTGCGCCAATTGTGCATTCAACTGTTCAGTTTCACGCTTTTGCGCTTCCAACGATTGTGCATCCACCTGCTGCGCCTGCAGTTTGCGTTGCGTTTCTTGCAGCTGTTGCTCCAATTTCGCGACCGCTTGGCGTTGCTCTTCTAAGCGTTGAGTTTCCTGCTGCTGTGCGCTCAGGCGTTGATTTTGCACCTCGGCTTCGCGCTGCTGTACCGCCAGTCGCTCGGCTTTCAGACGTTCGGCTTCGAGACGTTGTTCTTCAAAGCGTTTTTGTGCTTGAGCCAGCTGCGCATTCAACTGCTCGGTTTCACGCTTTTGCGCTTCTAAGGACTGCGTATTGATTTGCTGCGCTTGCAATTTGCTCTGCGTTTCTTGCAACTGTTGTTCCAGCTTCGCTACCGCTTGGCGTTGCTCTTCTAAGCGTTGCGTTTCTTGCTGTTGCGCCAGTTGACGCTGATTTTGCACTTCTGCTTCACGTTGCTGTACGGCCAAGCGTTCGGCTTTCAGACGTTCGGCTTCGAGACGCTGTTCTTCAAAGCGTTTTTGCGCATCAGCCAATTGTGCGTTCAGTTGCTCGGTTTCACGTTTTTGTGTTTCCAAGGTCTGTGCATCCACCTGCTGCGCTTGCAGTTTGCGTTGCGTTTCTTGCAGCTGCTGCTCCAATTTCGCGACCGCTTGGCGTTGCGCTTCTAAGCGTTGTGTTTGCTGCTGCTGTGCGCTCAGGCGTTGATTTTGCACCTCGGCTTCGCGCTGCTGTACCGCCAATCGTTCGGCTTTCAGACGTTCGGCTTCGAGACGCTGTTCTTCAAAGCGTTTTTGTGCTTGAGCCAACTGCGCATTCAACTGCTCGGTTTCACGCTTTTGCGCTTCCAAAGACTGAGCATCCACCTGCTGAGTTTGTAGCTTGCGTTGGGTATCTTGTAGCTGTTGCTCCAGCTTCGCTACCGCTTGGCGTTGTTCTTCTAAGCGCTGTGTTTCCTGCTGCTGCGCGCTCAGGCGTTGGTTCTGCACTTCGGCTTCGCGCTGCTGTAACGTCAATCGTTCGGCTTTCAGGCGTTCGGCTTCAAGGCGCTGTTCTTCAAAGCGTTTTTGTGCTTGGGCCAATTGCGCATTCAACTGCTCGGTTTCGCGTTTTTGCGCATCCAAGGTTTGTGCATCGACTTGCTGGGTTTGTAGCTTGCGTTGGGTATCTTGTAGCTGTTGTTCCAGCTTCGCTACCGCTTGGCGCTGCTCTTCCAGACGTTGCGTCTCTTGCTGCTGCGCCTGCGCTTCGAGGTCTTTCTGGCGATTATTTTGACGATCAGACTCCAACTTTTGCATGGTCAGACGCTGCTCTTCGAGTTTTCTTTGCGCCTCGTGCAATTGTGCATTCAGTTGGTCCGTTTCACGTCGCTG
The DNA here is from genome assembly GCA_964497405.1 of uncultured Hydromonas sp. Lineage (GTDB taxonomy): Bacteria > Pseudomonadota > Gammaproteobacteria > Burkholderiales > Burkholderiaceae > CTSOIL-112. Next base: position 3,183 of record CAZCDD010000042.1, read on the forward strand.
AGCCTCTAAACGTTGTGCTTCGGTTTTTTGCGCTTCGATACGCTGCATTTCGAGCTTTTGCTGCGCTTCTTGTAACTTTTGCTCCAATTGAGCCACAGCCTGTTGCTGATTTTGCAAAACTTGTGTTTCTTGGGCATCAGGACGCGCGCCATCTGCCAGCTCGTTCGTGCGTTTTTGCAACTCTACCCGCTCTGATTCGAGCTTTTGCATCGCCACACGCTGCTCTTCGAGTTTTTTCTGCGCTTCTAATAACTGTGCACTCAGACGCACGGTTTCAGCATTTTGCTGCTCTAACTGTTTTGAGTCAGCCAAAGTATTGGTCGCTTTGCCCGATTTGGCATTTTGCTGACCTTGACGTTTTTGCACTTGCAACTCTTCTTCAAGGCGTTGCATTTCATCACGCCGTGCTTGTAATTGTTCTTCTAAACGCTGGGCTTCCAAGCGTTGCGCTTGGAGTCGCTCATCTTCCTCTTGCAACAGCGCCGCATTTCTGGCTCTGGCCGGATCGGCTACCCCGCTGATGTCACTGGGGCCCACACGCGGTCGAATGGATATTTCGGGCAACTTAACAGCAGAGGGAATGGGAACGGGGATCATACACCCACTCGTTCCCAACACCAATGGCAGAACCCCCAATAATGCTACGGTTTTTTTCAATTGCACGATTTGCTTTGCTCCACCATTGATTGATTCTTTAAACAGCCGACAACGCGGCCAATACCGCATCACCCATTTCAACCGTACCCACTTTTTTGCCACCTTCGGTCATGATGTCGCCGGTGCGATAGCCCTGCGCCAATACAGCTTTAACCGCGTTGTCCACACGATCAGCAGCGGCCGTTTCACCCAAGCTATGGCGCAGCATCATGGCAACCGACAGAATCATGGCCAACGGGTTCGCCAAGTTTTTACCGGCGATATCCGGTGCCGAACCGTGAATCGGCTCGTACAGGCCTTTGCCATTCGCATCCAACGATGCGGATGGCAGCATACCGATAGAGCCGGTCAACATAGACGCGGCATCGGACAGAATGTCACCAAAAATATTACCAGTGACCATCACGTCGAACTGTTTCGGATTGCGGATCAATTGCATCGCGGCGTTGTCCACCAGCATGTGTGTCAATTCTACGTCTGGGTACTCAGCAGATACTTCGATCATCACGTCGCGCCACAACTGGGTGCTTTCCAAAACGTTCATTTTGTCCACAGAGCACAGTTTTTTGCTGCGCTTTTGTGCGGTTTTGAATGCGCTGTGGGCAATGCGGCGAATTTCTGATTCGCTGTAAATCATGGTGTTAAAGCCCACTCGCTCGCCATTACGCACTTCAATGCCACGCGGTTCACCAAAGTAAATATCGCCGACCAATTCACGCACGATAATGATGTCCAAACCTGAAACCACTTCGGGCTTCAAGGTCGAAGCGGCCACCAGCTCAGGATAAACCAAGGCTGGACGCAGATTCGAGAATACGTTCATTTCCTTTCGAATCGCCAACAGACCGCGCTCCGGACGCTGTTCACGCGGCAGTACGTCGTACTGCGGGCCACCCACGGCTGCGAGCAGTACCGCATCGGCCTTGAGCGCTTTGTCCAAAGTTTCCTGCGGCAATGGCACGCCGGTCGCATCCACGGCAGAGCCGCCAATCAATGCGCTGTTCCAAGTAATGTCCAAGCCATCCGCTTTGAGTTTTTCCAATACCCGCACACCTTGTGCCATGATTTCTGGACCAATACCATCGCCAGGGAGTAATAAAATCTGTTGAGTCATTTTGAACCTTTATTTACATTAACGATAACAATGTCATTGAATGATTGATTTCTGGCCTACCCAATTACGGAACCAGTTTATTGGAATTTAACTGCGCATTGGCCAACCACGGGTATTTGATCAAGTGTTGATTTTCAAACGCGCGAATTTCATCCGCATGACGCAGCGTCAAACCGATGTCGTCAAAACCATTGACCAAGCAATATTTACGGAAATCGCTGATATCGAATTTGAACACCGCATCCCCTGCACGCACCACTTGTTCGGGCAGATCAATGGTCAGCTCAAAGCCCACATGCGCCTTGGTCATATCAAACAATTGATCAACTTCTTTTTCTTTTAAAACAATGGGTAACAAGCCATTCTTATAGCAATTATTGAAGAAAATATCGGCGAACGATGGCGCAATCACCGCGCGAAAACCGTATTGTTGCAACGCCCACGGCGCATGTTCGCGTGACGAACCACAGCCAAAATTGTCGCGCGCGAGCAGGACGCTGGCGCCCTGATAACGGGCATGGTTCAATACAAAATCGGGGTTAATCGGACGTTTGGAATTATCCTGCCCCGGCTGTCCCACATCCAAATAGCGCCACTCATCAAACAAGTTTTCGCCAAAGCCAGTACGCGCGATTGATTTCAAAAACTGTTTGGGGATGATCGCATCGGTATCAACATTCTCTCGATCCAGTGGTGCAACCAAACCGGTATGTAGGGTGAATTGTTCCATTCCTATTCCAAATCGTACAAAATTACGTTAAAAAAACATTGAGTGTAAAAGCCAGCCTGTGGTGCAAAGCTTGCACCACAGGCCAATCATTCAATTTACATTGAATCGATACCTGCTATTAATTAGCCGGAACTTTCTCTTGAATCCAAGTCCCTGCCGCAGAGGTATCTTTACCAACACCGTTCACGGTGCCACGAACCGTATTGCAGCCACTCAGAACAATCAGGCTCACAGCCACCAAAGCCAATAATCGACGCATCATTATCTCCTGTGGTTAAAAAGTTATGCTTGAACGCAAGCCAGATCAATACTGCGGCTGCGGGGTTGGTTGTGGTTGCGGCGTGGCGGGTACTTTTTCTTGAATCCAAGTACCGGCCGCGGCGGTGTCTTTACCCACGCCATTGACCGCGCCACGGAAGGTATTGCACGCCGTTAACAGCGTCATAGAAGCCAAAGCCAGAATCAATAATTTACGCATGTTTACTCCCTAATCGAGTTCGATATTCAATCGAGGTTACATTCACGCCAAAGCGCGGACATCGACAAAATGCCCTTCAATCGCAGCCGCAGCCGCCATCGCCGGACTCACCAGATGGGTGCGTCCGCCTGCGCCTTGTCGCCCTTCAAAATTGCGGTTTGACGTCGATGCACAGCGCTCGCCTGCTTCCAGACGATCGGCATTCATCGCCAAGCACATAGAGCAGCCCGGTTCACGCCATTCAAAGCCCGCATTTTTAAAAATCACGTCCAAACCTTCTGCCTCAGCCTGTTGTTTGACCAAGCCAGAACCCGGTACGACCAATGCCTGTTTGACATTGCCCGCGACTTTTTTACCCAAACGCTTAACCACCCACGCCGCTGCACGCATGTCTTCAATGCGGCTGTTGGTGCAGGAGCCAATGAACACTTTGTCCACGCCGATGCTGCTCATCGGTGTGCGCGGATCCAACGCCATATACTGCAAGGCACGCTCCATCGCGTCGCGTTTAACAGGGTCTTTTTCCAATTCAGGATCAGGTACCGACTCATCAATCGCCACCACCATCTCTGGTGAAGTACCCCAAGTCACTTGAGGTTTGAGCTGTTCGGCTTGGATTTTAACCACTTGGTCAAACACCGCGCCTTCATCCGATACCAAAGTACGCCAGAATTGCTCGGCCAACTCAAACTCGGCGCCTTGCGGCCCGTAAGTGCGGCCTTTCATATAGTTAATCGTGATGTCATCCACCGCGACCAAACCTGCGCGCGCACCCGCCTCAATCGCCATATTGCACATGGTCATGCGCCCTTCCATGGACAGATTGCGAATGGTAGAACCGGCAAATTCAATGGTGTAGCCTGTACCACCCGCCGTACCGATTTTGCCAATCACGGCCAATACAATGTCTTTCGCCGTACAACCGGCCGGTAAAACGCCATCGACCTGCACCCGCATATTTTTGGCTTTTTTCATCATCATCGATTGTGTTGCCAAAACGTGCTCCACTTCGGACGTGCCGATGCCGAAAGCCAATGCACCCATGGCGCCATGCGTCGAAGTGTGCGAGTCTCCGCAAACGATGGTCATGCCCGGCAAAGTCGCGCCCTGCTCAGGGCCAATGACGTGCACAATGCCTTGGCGAATGTCGTTGATTTTAAATTCGGTGATGCCGAATGCGTCACAGTTTTTGTCCAATGTTTCCACTTGCAAACGCGATACCGGATCCACGATGCCTGCATTACCTTGCGAGCGTTCTGTGGTTGGCACATTGTGGTCGCACACCGCCAGATTGGCGTTAATTCGCCAAACCGGACGATGGTGTATGGTCAAGCCCTCAAAAGCTTGCGGGCTGGTAACCTCGTGCAAGAGCTGGCGATCAATGTAAATCAATGCCATGCCGTCCTGCTCCTGACGAATCACATGCATATCCCAAAGTTTGTCGTATAAAGTCTGTGCCATAAGTTCTACTGTAAAAACAATTGGTTAAAACAAAATCACGGTTTATTTCTTAGCCGCGGCGTTGTACAAAGGGCGTACCTTATCCGCATTCGCGCGCAACATCGCCTGACGGTTCGCAGGATCGGGATGCGAGCTGAGAAACTCAATCGAGCCGCCCGCATTCGCTGCCTGCATCTTATTCCACAAATTCATCGCCGCATCAGGGTTATAACCCGCGCGTGCGGCCAACTCCATACCGAGCAAATCCGCTTCGGTTTCGTGAGTACGGCTAAATGGCAGGTTAAAGCCCACATCCGCTGTCAAACCGGTGATTTGGCTGGCGCCTGAGATGCCATAAGCCTCACCGACCGCGCCCAAAACCCCTGCGATCAAGCCCGTGGTTTGCTCGCGCGATACTTGCTCACGTGAGTGCTCGCGTAAAGCATGCGCGATTTCGTGTCCCATAACCTGAGCGATTTCCGCATCGGACAATTTAAGATTATTAATCAACCCACTGTAAATCACCATTTTGCCTTGCGGCATACACCAAGCATTCATCTCATCCATGCTAATCACATGAATTTCCCACGGCCATGCGCGCGCATCGCTGCGAATGGCTGGGGTTTTGGCAATCAGATTATTGGTGATGCGTTTAACGCGCGCGACCATCGCCGGATTGGTGTCCAAAACCCGTTTGCTACGCGCTTCGGACAATACCTGAGAATAAGCCTTTTGTGCTTCAGCATTGATTGCCGCGCTGGAAACCGAGAAAGTTTGCTGACGGTTCACACCCACCGTGCTGCTTTTGGTGGTTTGCTCAGGGGTTCCACAACCAGTCAACACCGTACCCGCCACCACGCTGGCCAATAATGCTTTTTTCCAATGACGCATATTTATTCCTCCACAATGTGCAATTTAGGGGTTGAAACCACAACATCCATGTTCTGCGCACGATGCAGCAGCGTATGATCGATCAAAACCAATGCCAGCATCGCCTCTAAAATCGGCGTAGCGCGAATGCCCACGCATGGATCGTGACGACCAAAGGTCTCCACCGTCGCCGGATTGCCATGAATATCCATCGACTCGCGCGGCAAGCGGATGCTTGAAGTCGGCTTGATCGCCACTTTCACCTCAATCGGCTGACCGCTCGAAATACCGCCCAAAATACCACCGGCGTGGTTGGACTGAAAGCCCGATGGTGGCATCGCATCGCCGTGGTATGAACCTTTTTGGCGCACCACGTCAAAACCATCGCCAATTTCCACGCCTTTGACTGCGTTCACGCCCATCATGGCGTAAGCAATATCCGCGTCCAATTTATCAAACAACGGCGCACCCAAACCGACCGGCACATGCTGCGCCTGTACCAGCAACTGCGCGCCCACTGAGTCGCCGGCACGGCGCAGATTGTCCATATAGGCTTCCAACTCAGGCACAATCGCATCATCGGCCGCATAGAAAGGATTAACACCCGTGAGCGACCAATCGTTGACCGGAATGTCGATCTCACCCAATGCGGTCATACAGCCACGAATCTGCGTACCAAACTGCTCGCGCAGCCATTTTTTCGCCACCGCACCCGCCGCCACAATCGGCGCGGTCAAACGCGCGGACGAGCGGCCACCGCCGCGATAGTCGCGAATGCCGTATTTATGCCAATAAGTGTAGTCCGCGTGACCGGGGCGAAACTGTACGGCGATATTGCCGTAGTCCGAGCTGCGTTGATCTTGATTGCGAATCAACAGCGCAATCGGCGTACCCGTGGTTTTGCCCTCAAATACCCCCGACAAAATCTCCACCTGATCCGGCTCCTGACGTTGCGTCACATGACGCGACGTGCCGGGACGACGGCGATCCAGCTCTGGCTGAATGTCCTCAACCGATAACGCCATGCCCGGCGGGCAACCGTCAATCACGCAGCCAATGGCGGGGCCGTGCGACTCACCAAAAACGGTGACACAAAAAAGATGTCCGAACGTGCTTCCTGCCAT
>CAZCDD010000043.1:0-9586 GCA_964497405.1 uncultured Hydromonas sp.
TGCCGCGCATCTTCCACGAATTGCGAAACAGCACCACATGCCCGAGCGTCATACCGTCCACCATGCCCAATGGCAAACGGCGCAACAGCCCATCCAGCGCACCGCCCCACACCGCCAGCGCCGTGGTATCACCATAGCGCACACGCGACCAGCGCACGCCGCCACTCAAGCAACGCGCGCGTAAAATCCAAATCAATAACAATACCGGCAAGGTAATCGGCAACGCCCACAGCACGCCCAGCCAGCCCCCAATACGACGCATATTCACAACCGTTTGCCACCTTTTCTATTCGCGCAATTCACCCCGCAGTGCGCAAGGGATGTGCGATAATTCGCCCATCCATTTTACAATTTCTCATACGACCCACATTATGTTCGCACGCATCACCGGCACCCTGATCGACAAAAAACCTCCGACCGTGGTCATAGACACGCCCGCAGGCATCGCCTACGAAATCGACGTGCCGATGAGCACATTATATACGCTCCCTGAGCTGGGGCAAAAAACCAGTCTGTATTTGCATCTGGCCATTCGTGAGGACGCGCATGTGCTGTACGGCTTTGCCACCGAATCCGAGCGCGCAAGCTTTCGCCAACTCATCAAAATCACCGGCATTGGCGCGCGTACCGCGCTGGGCATCCTCTCCGGCCTCTCCTCCGATGATTTGCAACAAGCGGTCGCCACTCAAGATATCTCGCGCCTGACCAGCATTCCAGGCATCGGCAAAAAAACCGCCGAACGTCTGGTACTGGAGCTCAAAGACAAAGTCGCCAAACTTTCGTTTGACCACAAAGCCGACAGCCCAATCGTTGACACCTCCGCGCGTGTGGACGTGTACGCCGCATTGATCGCGCTCGGCTACGCGGAAAAGGAAATCAATCAGGTATTGAAAAACTTCCCGAACGATTTGGACGTGAACAACGGCATTCGCTGGGCGCTGCAACAATTTTCTAAATAATCGGAACACAACCTTCTGGACATAACCGCACCATGAGCCAAATCATCACCGACGATTTTTCCGCCCAACTGCCGAGCAAAGCGATGCAAGAACGCTTGATTGAGGCAGAGCCGCTGAATATGCACGAGGAGCAGTCCGAGCGGGCACTGCGCCCGAAAATGCTGGATGAATACGTCGGTCAGCAAAAAATTCGTGAGCAGCTCGATATCTTCATCGGTGCGGCACGCACGCGCCAAGAAGCGCTCGACCACACCCTGCTGTTTGGCCCACCCGGTTTGGGCAAAACCACGCTTGCACACATCATCGCGCGCGAGATGGGCGTGAATTTAAAACAAACCTCCGGCCCCGTGCTCGAACGCGCCGGCGATTTGGCCGCGCTGTTGACCAATTTGGAAACCAACGATGTACTGTTCATCGACGAAATCCATCGCCTCTCGCCAGTGGTTGAGGAAATTCTCTACCCTGCATTGGAAGACTATCAGATCGACATCATGATTGGCGAAGGCCCTGCCGCACGCTCGGTCAAGCTTGACCTCAAACCGTTCACCTTGATCGGCGCGACCACGCGTGCGGGCATGCTGACCAATCCGCTGCGCGACCGATTCGGCATTGTCGGGCGGCTGGAGTTTTACACCATCCCTGAGCTGACCCACATCGTCACCCGCTCAGCGGGCTTGCTCGGCTGCCCCATCGAAATTGAGGGCGCGAGTGAAATCGCCCGCCGTTCACGCGGCACGCCGCGCATTGCCAACCGTCTGCTGCGTCGCGTGCGCGACTACGCGCAGGTGAAAAGCAACGGCATGATCACCCAGTCCATTGCCGATGCTGCGCTGAAAATGCTCGATGTGGATTCCGCCGGACTGGACGTGATGGATAAAAAACTGCTCGAAGCGATTTTGTACCGTTTTAACGGCGGCCCCGTCGGGCTGGACAACCTCGCCGCCTCGATCGGCGAAGCGAAAGACACCATCGAGGACATCATCGAACCGTATTTGATCCAACAGGGCTACCTGCAACGCACGCCGCGCGGCCGCATTGCCAGCGCGCTGACCTATCAGCATTTCGGGCTGACACCGCCGGCGAATGAAGGCAGTTTGCTGTAAGCATCGCTCTGAGCCATCAGGCTGGGAGCACCTTCGCCTGTCTGCGCACGCAAACGATGCAATCTTGCGACAACCGCAAATAAATACAGCTAAATGACACAGTGTATTCGGTGATTCGCGTATGATATTGGCGAATGAATACAAAACGCGTGCGTTGCTGAGGGTTTCGTTGCATTGCAGTCGTTTTTGCATCAACTGTGCGTTTGACCCTCATCGCAAGACTCCGTTCTGGAGCGCGCTCATCGACTCATTCTGACTGAAGGAAAGATATTTTATGAGTTCAAACACCCCCGCGATTAAAGCGCCGATCAACTGGCCTGCTTTGATCGTTCTCTCTTTGACCCCCATCGCTGCATTGATTTTAATTCCTTGGTACGCTTGGTCACACGACTTCAGCATGGCCGCGTGGATTTCTTTTGTGGTTATTTTAGCGCTCAACGGCCTGAGCATCACCGCAGGCTACCACCGTCTGTGGTCACATCGTGCGTATGAAGCGAGCTGGCCGGTGCGTTTCGTGCTGATGATTTTTGGCACCATGGCCACACAAAATTCCATTTTGAACTGGTGCTCTGGGCATCGCAATCACCATCGCTACGTCGATGATGTTGATTTAGACCCGTACTCTGCCAAACGTGGCTTTTGGTTTTCACACATTGGTTGGATGTTGCGCGACTATCCAAGCGGTCAATTGGACTACAAAAACGCACCGGATCTGCTCAAAGACAAAATGGTGATGTTCCAACACAAATACTACCTGCCTTTGGCGCTGGTTATTAACTTCGGCATTCCGATCGCGATTGGTTATATGGTCGGTGATTTGGCTGGCGTGGTGCTGTTGGCGGGGCTGTTGCGTTTGGTGGTGAGCCATCATTTCACGTTCTTCATTAACTCATGGGCGCACATCAGCGGCACTCAACCCTACACCGACACCAATACGGCGCGTGATAATCCGATTTTGGCTTTGTTTACTTGGGGCGAGGGTTACCATAACTTCCACCACATTTTCCAATACGACTACCGAAATGGCGTGAAATGGTGGCAATACGACCCAACCAAATGGTTGATCTACGGTCTCTCACGCGTTGGTTTGACCAGCAATCTGCGTCGTATTCCACGCTACACCATCGTCAAAGCCGAAGTGGAAATGAAATTCAAACGCGCTGAACAGTCGTTGGACGTGTATGGCTTGGAATTCAAACAGGACATCAAAACCCTGAAAGAAAAAATCAGCCAAGAGTACGAGTCGTACAAACAAACCGCCAACGCGTGGACTCAGCTCAAAGAGCAAGAATTGCAAGCCAAAAAAGAGCAGGTCAGCCAATCGCTCAAATCCGCCGACCAAAAGCTGCGTGCTGAATACAAACAGGTTGAGTTGAAAATGGCTGCTCACTCAGAACGCATGCAAGATCTGCTCAAAAACCTCAATAAACAATTGGCTTTAGCCAAGGGTTAATGAAACCCACTCGGCAAGCAACCCTATTGCACAGCGGTTGCTGCTAATAAAAAGATGCGCCAGTTCAACTGGCGCATCTTTTTTATTCAGTGGCCAATGAGTATGCCCAACTACCCTTGCCTGCAATGAATCGATCTATGCTTGCCTATACTTGCCCTATACGCCGCCACACCAATACCGCGAGCAGCACACTGGTGATGAGGTAGAGCACCTGCGACACACCGTGCATCTGCATAAACGCATTCATATCCGCAGGGTTATTGAGCATGGTGGCTTTGAGCGTCTGCATTTTCGGGGTAATCACTGCGTACTGAATCACTACGACAAACAATGCCAGCAGTGTGAGCCACAGGCTTTTATGGTGCAGCAGTTGGCGCGCATCGCGCACACGATAATCGATCAGCAGCACGATGGCACAAACCAAGCCAATGAGATAAGTCATGCGCAATAGCTCGCCGGTAATCAGCCCTGCTTCGATTTTCGGCCATTTGGCAAACATCAGCGGTGCAAACACATAGCCCGTAACCCATGTGGTCACCGCCCAAATTATCAGCGCTAAAAAGGAAAACCGCGCCAGCAGCTCGTGCCAGCGCGGTTTGAGTGGGGTTTCTACCATGATCGTTGTGGTGAATTAGATGTAGAGCACTTCGATGATTTCGTACTCGCGCACACCCGAAGGCGCTTGCACTTGAGCCACATCACCGGCGTATTTGCCAATCAATGCACGCGCAATCGGCGAGCTGATGGATATTTTCGATTGTTTAATATCGGCCTCATCGTCGCCGACGATTTGGTAGCGCACTTCTTGGCTGTTTTCCAAGTCTTCCAAAACAACTGTCGCGCCAAAGACCACACGACCTTCGGCATCCAGCGCACTCGGATCAATCACTTGCGCATTGGACAGCTTGGCTTCCAGTTCAATGATGCGCCCTTCCACAAAACCTTGCTTTTCTTTAGCCGCATCGTATTCGGCATTTTCAGACAAATCGCCCTGCGCGCGCGCTTCGGAAATAGCGACAATCACCGCTGGACGTTCAACGTGCTTGAGATGCTGTAATTCTTCACGCAACAACTGTTCGCCCACTTTGGTAATCGGTGTTTTCATATAACTCTCCAACAACAAATTTCTTTCGGATGTATCAATGACTCATCCGCATTTTTTTGAATGTAAAAAATCACCGCAGTCTATGCACTCTGTGCACTGCGGTGGCGCGGGTCTTTCCAGACCTTGATGGTGTTATTGTACACACAACACGCGCGATTGTGGCGAGAAAAGTGATGTAATGCCGAGTAGTTCGCGCATAAGCCCCCTTACTGCGCCGAGTGCTCTTCTAAGGTATTGCCACAATTGGAGCAGAATTTAAAAAAGGTGCTACAACGCGTGCCGCAACGCTCACATTTTTTAAACACGCACAAGCCACAATGCACGCAATAATCTGCCGGCACATCGCTTGCACCAGTATTGAGCGAGCGCTCACAGCTGGGGCAAACGTTTTTGGCCAGATGCCCAAGTGCCTGCTCGTAGCTGAACTCTTTACGCCGCTCCTGCTGCGTGCTTTGCGCCATTTTCAGCTCCTCCTCCTGTTTGCGGCGCAGATAATTTTGCATTTGCGTGATGCCATAGTAACCACCAACCAGCGTGAGAACCACCCCCACCAAATAGCGAACATAGCCACCATAACTCGGTAAATACGGTACCAACTCAACAAAAAAAGCAATCAAAGCAAAGAACACAAAGCCCCAAACAAATGGCCAATAGCGTGTGTGGCGCTTTTTAGCGAACAGCCATGCGGCCAGCAATAAGGCGGGTAGGGTTATCAGCAAGCGCCATAAAAACACCTTTAAATCATAGGCATTCTGGGCTTTTTCATAATTTTTTTGCGCTTGAGCTTGTAATTCTTGCTCACGAGTGACATCAATGGCGCGCTCATTGTTGAGCAAAACTTGGTTAAACTGCTCAACCACTTGTTGCGCTTGGGTCACTTGTCCTTGCAATTGATCCAGCTTCTGGGTGCGCTGCACCACTTCAGCGTCTTGTGCACTTTGACCGGTGGCCGTACGCGTCTGTATCCAATTATCAAACTTTTGCTTCTCCTCATCGTAGCGCTCTCGCGCAGCGTCAAGGTTTAATTGCGCCTGCTCCAGATCACGCCGCGTTTTGAGATTATTTTGCTCGATCAGCTCATGCTGCGCCTTGATTTGGTTCAACTCTTGCGAGCCGAACTGTGCTAGCTCCGGCGCTCGCCCCACATTGGGTAAATCGCCGATGATCTTGCCACCGAGCCCTGTCAAAAACACCGCAAACAGCACTGCGATCAACCACATGACCAGTGTAAAAATTTGTTCCGGTAAGCGTTTATTTTTATTGATTTTAAACATCGTTCTCTCCGTACATGATGATCAGCGCACAGCGCGTATTGCTATGATAACCCAGTTTACTGACGCTTCAACAGATTCCGGCCATATGTGATTATTCGCTCATATCAAACATTTATTGTGAAAATATGTTCATATATAAAAATATTTTGTTCATTGTGTGACATTTGTGTTACGCTGTCATCACGCTTAAAAGCGTATATCTCCGAAAAATGTAGCAGAACAATAAAAGGTGAGAATTATGTTCAACTTCTTAAAACCCGCTCCGTACCAACCGGAGCTTCCTGCCGATCAAATCGACCCCACGTATAAAAAACTACGATGGCAAGTATTCATGGGGATTTTCTTCGGCTATGCCGCGTACTATTTGGTACGCAGTAACTTTGACTTGGCGCAAAAAGGCTTGATCGAAGCAGGCATGTATAACAAAGCACAACTCGGTATCATCGGTACCGGCGCAGGCTTGGCCTATGGTTTGTCCAAATTCCTGATGGCCGCGTGGTCGGATCGCTCGAATCCGAAAAAATTCATGCCTCTGGGGTTGTTTTTATCCGGTATGTGTATGACGCTGATGGGTTTGATGCCGTGGGCTACCTCCAGCATTGCAATCATGTTCGCCATGATTTTCATCAACGGTTGGTTCCAAGGCATGGGTTGGCCGCCAGCCGGTCGCACCATGGTGCACTGGTGGTCAAAAAAAGAACGCGGCGGTATCGTCTCGATCTGGAATACCGCGCATAACTTGGGCGGTACCATGCCAGGGCTGCTGGTGATTTTGGCGACCATGATTTTTGCCGCGAACCATCCGGATGTCGCCAAAGTGACGGCCAAACACGTTTGGCAGCAGGCTTTGTACTATCCGGGGATTGCCGCGATGGTATTGGCCGTGCCGATTTACTTCCTGCTCAAAGACACCCCTCAATCCTGTGGTTTGCCTCCGATTGAAAAATACAAAAACGACTATCCAGAGGATTACGACGAGAAAACCTATGAGAACACGATCAGTGCCAAAGATATTTTCTTCAAATACGTGTTTAATAATCGTCTGCTGTGGTACATCGCGATTGCCAACGTATTTGTGTACCTGATTCGTTACGGTGTCTTGAAATGGTCACCGGTGTACTTGGGTGAAGTGAAACACTTTGACATTAAATCAACCGCATGGGCCTACTCAGTGTACGAATTGGCAGCTATTCCGGGCACCCTGCTGTGCGGCTGGATGTCGGACAAAGTGTTCAAAGGCAAACGTGGTTTGACCGGCTTTGTGTTCATGGTATTGGTCACCATCGCCGTGATTGCCTTCTGGATGAATCCAGCCACACCAGAGTCTGAGTTGGCCTACTACGCTACCCTGCCTTGGTACGACAACCCTTACAAACTGTTTGACTTCATCATGATGACCACCATCGGTTTCCTGATTTATGGTCCGGTGATGTTGATCGGCTTGCACGCGCTCGAATTAGCGCCGAAAAAAGCAGCCGGCACCTCCGCAGGGTTCACCGGTTTGTTTGGCTACCTCGGCGGTACGGTCTCTGCCAGCGCCGTGGTCGGTTGGGCAGCGGAACACTACGGTTGGGACGGTGGGTTCTACGTCATGATCGTCGGTGGTGTCTTGGCCTGTATCCTGATGCTGATCACCATGGTCGAAGAGGGCAAGCACAAAGCACGCATTGCGGCCGAGGATCGCTTGGTTAAATAAACCTCAATCTGCAAACAAGCCAAACAAGGAGCGTTCCATCGCTCCTTGTTTGTTTGGCACACCGCACAGCACAGATAAAGCCACTCTGCCCACACGCGCAGGGTTTTTTCATTTATATTACGTATCCATTAAAAACCACGACACATCCCGCGCCTATGTCCGCCTTCACGCCAAAAAATACCCGCAACCCTTCTGCGGTACAACAGGACGATCCACGCGTCATGCGTGCATGGGCTTTTTACGACTGGGCGAACTCATCCTACGCCCTGGTCATCAACACCGCCTTATTTCCACTGTATTTCCAAGCGGTGATGAACGATGCACCGCATATTTTGAGCCTGTTTGGTTATGCAGTCAGTGCCAATGCAGCGTACAGCTACTCACTGAGCCTGTCGTTTTTGATTTTGGTGCTGCTCTCACCGATGCTTTCATCGATCGCCGGTAGCCGTGGCAATAAACTGTCTTTTCTGAAGTTTTTTTGTTGGCTCGGCGCGCTGTCGTGCATGGGGCTATTTTTCTTCAAATCCGCCGATCAGGTGCTGTGGGCACTGCTGTTCAACATCACCGCGAGCATTGGGTTTTACGGCTCGCTGGTGTTTTACAACGCGTATCTGCCCGAAATCGCCAGCCCAGCCAAACAAGATGCACTTTCAGCACGCGGCTTCTCGCTGGGCTATGTCGGTTCACTCTCCATTTTGATTATCTCGATTGTCTTGGTGCAATTCGTCGCCACGCCAGACAATCGAGCATTTTACACGCGCTTGTGCTTTTTTCTGACCGGCTGCTGGTGGTTGGGCTTTGCGCAGTACAGCTTCGCGCGATTGCCCAAAGATCGCAAACTCTCACGGCGACAAGAGCGGCGTTTTGCCAAACAATCCCCGTTGGAGCTGTTCACCGACAGCTTTGAGGAGCTGCGCCACACGGTCGATGATCTGGTCAAAAGCAAGCTCATCAAATGGTTTTTGACCTCCTTTTTCTTTTACAGCGTCGGCATGCAGACGATTTTCCTCATCGCCACCTTCATTGGCAAGGAGCTGAACCTACCCGAATCGCACATGATTTTGACCATCATGCTGCTGCAAATCGAGGCGATCATCGGTGCGCTCGCCTTTGCGTGGTTGAGCCGCCGCATCGGCAACACTTGGGTGCTGATCACAGCGACGACCCTTTGGTTGCTGATCTGCCTATTGATAAACGGCCTGTCTCCGAACAATCCCGCCAGCCAAACGCATTTTTTCGGCATTGCCGGACTGGTTGGCTTGGTCATGGGCGGTTTGCAGTCGATGTCACGCTCCACTTACAGCAAGCTGCTGCCGACCTCGCATGACTCCGCCACTTTTTTCAGCTTTTACGATATTTTGGAAAAGCTCGCCATCATCGTCGGCACCGGCATTCACGGCTACCTCATCAACAAAACCGGCAACACCCACGCATCCGCGCTCGCATTGGCCGTTTTTTTCGTCGTTGGCCTGATTTGCCTGAGCCGCCTCAAAGTACATGAACGCCGTCTCAACAGCACCATCAGCGCTTAACTGCTCTGCCATCCGTTCCCAAACGCTGCCAAGAAAGATTTCAAAAAAACCTTTATAATGACGGACTTAGCTAAATTATTAAAACGAGTCCAACATGCACAACACCGCTCCTCCCATTCATAAATATCGTCCGTACTGGGCGAAGCGGTTTGGCATCGCTCCATTTTTGCCCACCACGCGCGCCGAAATGGATGCGCTTGGCTGGGACTCGTGCGACATTATTCTGGTCACCGGCGACGCCTACATTGACCACCCGAGCTTTGGCATGGCGCTGATCGGCCGTCTGCTCGAAGCACAAGGCTTTCGCGTCGGCATCATCAGCCAACCGGACTGGCACAGCAAACACGATTTTCAATCCCTCGGCGCGCCGAATCTATTTTTCGGCGTCACCGCGGGCAATATGGACTCAATGGTCAACCGCTACACCTCCGACCGCAAACCGCGCTCGGACGACGCGTACACGC
>CAZCDD010000044.1:0-9506 GCA_964497405.1 uncultured Hydromonas sp.
TGGATATGGAGGCGCGCATTGACGCATTTGAAGCGGCGCATGATGATTACAACAGTATTATGTTTAAAGCGCTGGCCGACCGATTCGTCGAGGCATTCGCCGAATACCTGCACGAGAAAATCCGCAAACAGGATTGGGGCTACGCGCCGGATGAGGAGCTATCCAACCAAGAGTTGATCAAAGAGCAATACCAAGGCATCCGCCCTGCACCCGGCTATCCGGCTTGTCCGGCGCATGAGGTGAAAAGCGAGTTGTTCCGCGTGCTGGATGCGAATGCCATCGGCATGTATCTGACCGAAAGCCTCGCCATGTGGCCAGCCTCATCAATCAGCGGGTTTTATTTTTCGCATCCGGAATCACGGTATTTCAACGTCGGCGCGCAGACGGTTTAAACAGCCCCTTGCACCACAAAGAAAAAGCACATCGAAGGATGTGCTTTTTTCTTGAATGCGGCGAAGCTCTAAACTCGTTTAGGCTTGCTTTTCCACCACTTCCGCTTCTGGGGCATTTTTCTTAACCGACTCAATGCCATTTTCCATCGCCGCTTTGCTGCTGTAGTATTCACTGCGACCGATTTCTTGGCCGTTAGCGGCTTTCAGTTTGAAAAACGGTTCACCGTTTTTGTTTTCCGTGCGCTCATAGCGGTCATCATTCGGCGCATTTTTGCGCACCGACTCGATGCCGTTTTCTGCGGCGACTTTGGTTTTGTACAACTCACTGGTCAAAATCACTTGTCCATTACCTGCTTTGAGGTTGAACATATATTGACTGTCTTTGGCTTGCTTCAATTCAAAACGACCGGCCATTTTGGACTCCTTGAAAAATAAATTTGAAAAGGTGAATCTCTGTCATAACCCCATGCGATCACAGTCAAACCACGCAGCCCGCATGAATCGCGCGCTGATTGTAGCACGGTTCTTTTGACCAAAGGATGAAGCAGCTCAGTAACTGAATACCATTTCACCGCATGGCTTTATTCGTCCCGCGAATTCTGCTATGGTTACACTGTACTCGTTTCCCTTTCACCCTATGCGTTTGCCCTGGTTCTTTTTTCGCCCTGCTTTTCCCACTCGACTGTTGAGCGGCTTTTGGCTCAGTCTGTTGGCTACGTGGGCACTGATCAGCGCGCCCGCGCACAGCCCAATGAGTGTACAGCAAGCGCACGCCGTGACCCTGTGTACGGCACAAGGGATGATGACGGTCTGGACGGACGATAGCAGTGACCACATCAGCGACGATTTCGGCACACTCAAACTCAAAGCCAGCCAACAATGCCTCGGCTGTCTGGCACACCTACCCAATCTCGCTCCGCCCACGCAAGCGCCCGCCCTACATGTCGCGCAAATCGCATATCAACTGCCCGCTGCACACGACCTCAGCCGCGTCGGTATCAGCCAATGGCGTTGGGTCAGCCCGCGCGCACCCCCCGTTTGATTGTTCTCATCATCTCATACGCCGTCGCAACCGCACGCACACGCAGGCAGCGCATCGGTTCCCTCTGTATTGAAGCAATCCCTAAGGAATGATATGAAACAATCAACTCTGAAACACCTTTTCCACCTCGCCCTCGGCCTGAGCCTGAGCGCCGTTGCAATCAACAGCGCTGTGGCCAAAACCACCGCCAGCGACGCATGGGCACGCGCCACCGTGGCGGGGCAAGGCATGGGGGGCGCCTATGTCACCCTGACCTCCGACCGTGACGCACAGCTCATCGGCGCCTCCTCACCCGTTGCGCAAGCCGTTGAACTGCACACCATGAGCCTGCAAGGCGAAAAAATGATCATGACGCCCGTGCGCAGCATCGATCTACCCGCCCATCAAGCCGTCGCTCTGAACGGCAAATACCACCTGATGTTTATGGGGCTCAAGCAAGCACTGACCGAAGGCACGCAAGTACCCATCCATTTGAAAATCAAGCTTTCTTCCGGCTATATAGAAACCCTGAGCATTCAAGCGCCGGTCAAATCATTGGCACACTCGGCCATGCACTAAACCTATTTCTAAATGATATGAATAAGGAATCCATGATGAACAAAACCCTTTTGACCCTGAGTCTCCTTGGCGCCTTGAGTTTGACCGCGTGCGATCGTGGCGCGCAACACCAAGCGCACATGCCAGCGCCAGCCAACGACCCGGCCCAGCAACAAGCCGCACCACCGGCCATGGCGGATATGCCGAGCGAAATACGAGCCGTGGGCGACCTGAAAATCGAAGTGCAAGGCGCGTGGGCGCGAGCCACAGTGGCCGGACAAACCATGGGCGGCGCATTCGTTAATCTGACTTCGGATCAAGATGCAACCTTGGTCGGCGCGACCTCATCGGTTTCGGAAAAAGTCGAATTGCACACCATGAAAATGGAAGGCGAAAAAATGGTGATGGCGCAAGTACCCAGCATCCCATTGCCCGCCAACACCAAGGTGGAGCTCAAACCGGGCAGCTTGCACATCATGTTCATGAGCCTGAAAGCGCCGCTCAAAGAAGGCGACACCATCGGGCTGAAATTAGAAATCAAAAACAAAGTGGGCAAATCCGAGTTCCTCGAACTGCAAGCGCCGGTCAAAGCGCTGGGCGAGCCGATGAAAATGGCGCATTGACACGACTACTGAAGCGCTTTGTATGAGCCCGTCCGATGTAAAACGCCGTCATTCCCGCGAAAGCGGGAATCCAGATATCAATCTAACTTATTGTTTTCATTGGAATTATGGATTCCCGCTTTCGCGGGAATGACGTCTTCTTTCTTAGGGTCCGTACCGAATTCCGTTATTAAAGGGGTTTGTCAGCAATCTGAAACGCCTCCATTCGGAGGCGTTTTTAACTCACCCAGCCAACGTCACAAATGCACCACCAAATGCAAGCCTTCGCCTTTGGCCGATACGATTTCCACACAACCGCCATGTCGCTCGGTAATTTTTTTCACCAGAGACAGCCCCAGTCCCGCGCCTTTTTGGGATGGATGGGCGCGCACAAACGGCTCGAATAATTGATTCGGATCGTCCAGATTCACACCGCCGCCGTGGTCTTTGAAATGAAGATCCACGCCCTGCGCTGCCGGTGTCGCTGTTTTGGGTCGCGTTTTGACCACCGACACTTCAATCGGTGCAGCGCCATATTTGAGCGCATTCTCCACCACATTGCGCACCAGCCGTTGCATGAGTTTGGCATGCAGCGATAGGGTCACGGACTTACCCGAGACCTGTACATCGGGATAGTGCGCACACTCCTCGGCTATCAAGGCCAGCACATCCACCGGCTCCTGCGGCATTTCCTGCGTATTTTGCGCATAGGCCTCCAAGCGGCTTGACAGCAAAATCCCTTCGATCATCTCATCGAGCTCGCTGATGTCGCGCTCAATTTCCGCTTTGCGTTGCGCTTGGCGCTCATCGGCCTGCGTTTTCAGCATTTCCACATTCATGCGGATGCGCGTGAGTGGCGTGCGCAACTCGTGTGAGGCGTTCGCCAGCATCATTTTATTGGTCTGCACCAAGGCCTCGATTTTCTCCGCCGCGTTGTTAAAACTACCGGCCAACTTCGCCACCTCATCTTTACCCTGCACCGGCACGCGCACCGATAAATCGCCCTGCCCCCAGCGCTCGACACCCGTATTGAGCAACTCCAAACGGCGCGTCAAACGCCGCGTCAACGGCAAAGCGGTCAACGCCACCACCCCCAGCAATAAGCCCAAACCAACGATAAACGCCACGCCCATCGGCCAATCACCATCCGGCTTGGACGGATGCCCGCCGCGCAACATCCGTGGTGGCCGAACATACGCCACGCGGCCATCGGCCAAGCGCAACTCGAGCGTCGGTGGAATATCACGATGCATACGACCGTCGCGCACATATTGCGTGTCCCCCACCCGCGCCAACTCCCGCCCTGATGCATCCAGCAACACCGCGTTCATGCGCAAATTGTGGTTGAGCTTCTCCAATGCCGCCTGTTGCTGCTCAGGCGGTAATGAAGCATCAGGCATGGCGTTTTGCATCAACTGCATCATGGCATCAAAGCGCCCGCCGGAGCGCTCTTCCCGATCGTCCAAGGCGCGCCACAACAGAGCCGTCGCCAGCGCAAAAATGACGATACTGGCCAAAACCGCCAGATAAATTTTGAAATACAGTCGCTGTTGCATCGCCATAACCACCCTTAATCCTGATGCTTGGCAAACACATAACCCGCGCCACGCACGGTCACGATGCGTTTGGGCTGCTTCGCATCATCCTCTATCTCGGCGCGCAACCGCGAAATGTGCACATCAATTGAGCGGTCAAACGCTTCGAGCGCCTGATTTTTCAAGTGTTCAATCAAAAAATCGCGGGACAACACCCGCCCCGCACGCTCGGCCAACACCAGCAGCAAATCATATTGATAGCTGGTGATCTCGCACACCCGCTCACCCACGCGCACTTCGCGTGCGCCGCGATCGATCGTTAAACGACCGAATTGCAACACATCGCTCGGGGCATCTGCCAGCATTTGCCCCGACCCTCGGCGCAAAATTGCGCGCAACCGCGCCAGTAGCTCGCGCGGTTCAAACGGTTTTGGTAAATAATCATCCGCGCCCATTTCCAGACCAACAATGCGATCCATCGCATCGCCGCGCGCGGTCAGCATCAGAATGGGTACGTTGGATTGAGCACGGACTTTTTGACACACGGTCAGACCATCCATATCGGGCAGCATCAAATCCAAAATGATTCCGTCAATTGGATTTTCCGCCGTACCCTGCGCCTGAACCAGCGCCAAGCCATCCGTCGCGTTCAAGCAATGGGTTATCTCAAACCCCGCTTCGGTCAAGTACTCGGAGACCAAAGCCCCCAAGCGGACATCATCTTCAATCAATAGTAAATGTTGTTTCATGCCATCATTCGCTGCAGTTATTGTTCTGTATGCCACATCATACAACACGTCGGGCATGCGATTACAGTGCCATCACAACACGCTCATCACACCCTGCCCGACGTTTTTTACAAAGATCAGCGAGTGGGTGCAGCTTGTGCTGGGTTGGCTGGCGCCTGAGGGTTGGGCTGTTGTGCCGCATCCGGTTGAGCCATAGGCGCGCCCTGCTGCATCCCCTGCCCCATGCCTTGCCCCATGCCTTGCCTCATCGGGCCGTGCATGCCACCACGCATCCCATCTTGTTGCATCATCATACCGCCATGACGTGACATGCGCTCATGCCCTCCATGTCCGCCGATTTTGCCACCAATCAGCCCGCCGATGATACCGGATGCGAGCATCAAACCAAAAATAGTCAGCCATTTGCCGACACGACAATGACGACCTCGATCACCGCCACAGCAAGCGCCACGGGACTCATGCGGATGCTGCTCGCGCTCACTCGGTTTGCCCTCGCCATGAGATTTAAACTCGGGCTGGTCTGCACGCGCTTGAACATCAGCGGTATTTTCCGCTTCGGTTTTGCTCGCATCTTCTTTCACCACTTCGTCGATGGCCTTTTGAGCCGCGTCCACAGCCGAATCGATGGGTGCTTTGTGGGTCTTTTCCATTGTTGACTCCTTAGTCTGTCGTTGATCCATTTACCAATCTGTGGATAAGCCTTTGCCTGTTCACAGATTGGACGGTGACACTTTATCTAAGGGGTGTAAATGCAGTTTTACGCGCAGGTAAAGTTTTGTAAAGCATGGAACAGCTCCTTTGGCTTTCAAAACCGCGTAAAAAAAGCGAAACCCGTCGGTTTCGCTTTTTGATTCACAGATAACGCGTGGTTATCAAGCTGCCATTGCTTTGATGCTGGCAGACAAACGGCTTTTATGACGTGCCGCTTTGTTTTTGTGAACGATTTTTTTATCAGCGATCGAATCGATCACAGACATTGCTTGTGAGAAAGCCGCTTGAGCTGCTGCTTTGTCACCGGCCGCTACAGCTTTACGCACGCCTTTTACCGCGGTGCGGTATTTAGAACGCAAAGATGCGTTGTGTGCGTTTTGCTTAACGGCTTGACGAGCGCGTTTGCGCGCTTGTGCTGAGTTTGCCATGTTTAAATCCTTTTAAATTCAAATTGAAAATCGATTTTCTATTGCCGACGAGCCATGCCTGCGCCCATCGTTTCTTAATGCGTTCCTGAGCTAAAAATCACTTTGCGCAAAATGGTTTTTAAACGCGACCCATATACTTGCGTACCGTGGGTTTTCTGCCTCAATAGGATGTGAGACACACATGAAATTGTTACAAAAAACACAGGTCATTTAAGAAAATAGCTGTACAATATATCACTTTTTTACTGATGGCTCAATGGTTTTCGTCATTTTGCTGACGTTTCGGGTCAATTGTGTGGCGCATGCGCGATTGAGACACGCATTCATCAATCGCTTGAACCCGCCAGCCAACCACGCCCGCACGACCATCACCCACCATCGCATCGTCACTTTTATCAAAAATCAATATGAATTTTCTACGGGTTTTGGCTTCGGTCAGTGGTTTTACTTTGTTGTCGCGCATCACCGGACTGGTCCGCGAAATGCTGGTCGCTTCGATTTTCGGCGCGGGCGCGACCACCGATGCGTTCTTTGTGGCGTTTCGCATTCCGAATCTGCTGCGCCGGTTATTCGCCGAGGGTGCATTTTCTCAAGCCTTTATTCCGGTGCTCGGGCAAAGTAAAGCCACGCACGGCGACGATGCGACCAAGATTTTGGTCGATCGCACGGCGACCTTGCTGTTTTGGGTGGTGACGCTGATTACCATTTTGGGCATCGTCGGCGTATCGGGTGTGATGTGGGTCATGGCGGGGACGATGCAGGTCGGTTCGGAGCGCTATGAGTACACGCGCGTGATGACGCAAATCATGTTCCCCTACATTATTTTTATGTCGCTGATCGCGCTGTCGTCGGGGATTCTGAATACATGGAAGAATTTTTCCACGCCGGCGTTTACCCCCGTTTTGCTGAATATTGCGATGATCAGCGCCTCAATTTTCCTCGCGCCGCATTTTAATCCGCCGATCTACGCGCTGACCGCCGGTGTGATTGCCGGCGGGGTTTTACAATTGGCGTGGCAGATTCCCGCGCTCAAGCGCATCGGTATGCTGCCGAAAATTTCTTTTAATGTGCTTCAAGCCGCGCGCGATCCAAACGTGCGCAAAATTTTGAAACTGATGTTGCCTGCGACATTGGCGGTATCCGTCGCGCAAATCAGTCTGATCATCAACACCAACTGGGCGGCGAGCTTGGGCAATGGCGCGGTGTCGTGGATTTCCTACGCGGATCGTTTGATGGAGTTTCCAACGGGGATGCTGGGCGTGGCGCTGGGTACGATTTTGCTGCCGAGCTTGACGCGCGCGCACAGCTCGAATGACCACGCGGAGTATGAACGCTTACTGCACTGGGGGCTGCGTTTGACACTGCTGTTGGCTTTGCCTGCGGCGGTTGGTTTGGGTGTGTTGGCGATTCCGCTGACCAGTACCTTGTTCCAGCATGGTCGCTTCACCACGGTCGATGTGCAGAAAACGGCTCAGGCTTTGTCGATGTATTCCATCGGTTTGGTCGGTCTGATTTCGGTGAAAATTTTGGCCAGCGCGTATTATGCGAAGCAGGACATCATCACGCCGGTACTGATCGGCATAGGCGTACTGGTATCCACCCAATTGATGAATCTGTTGTTTGTACCTTATTTGCAACACGCGGGGTTGTCGCTGTCGATCGGCTTAGGCGCATGCTTGAATGCGGCCATTTTGGTCTTTTTACTGGGGCGTCGCGGTGTACTGGGCTCGTGGGGGCCGTGGTTGCGCTTCATTGCTCAGGTCATTGTCGCCGTGATTTTGATGGGCGTGGTGGCGTATTTTGCCAGCCGTCAGATTGATTGGTTGGCGCTGTCTGGTGCTTCGGCGATGCTCAAACGCGTCGCATGGCTCACTGGCATTATCGCCATCAGCGTCGTGAGTTATTTCGCCATACTGTTTGCCATGGGCTTTCGCATGCGTGATTTCCGTTTGGTCAGCCATGCTTAGTCGATAGCCACGCTTCATGCGGGGCAAACCTTGATCCCTGTGTTGCGCGTAAAGTTTTGTAAAGGACTGGGGGAACTCGCATTTTGCCCATAAAAATCCTTTAGAATGTGATATTTGCTAACCATCGCCGTTTTGCTGCTGTGCGTACGATCATAAGACGTGTCACTATTTCGACGCCACAGCGCATCACCTTGAGCGCCCCCTGACCTTTTCGGCTGATTTTTATGGCATCCCAATTGAATTTTTTTGCTTTAACGAAACGCAAACAGTTGGTCGTATTGACCGTCCTCGCATTGGCGCTGTTCATTGGATTTCGGGTGTATCAAGCCTTGACCAAAACCAGCCGCGCCCAAGCCAGCGAGGTTAAGGTGATTCAGATCAAACGCAGCGAAATCACGCAGCTGCAAACCGTTTCCTTGGATAAAACCCTGCCGATTTCCGGCTCGCTCAACCCGCTGGAGCAAAGCTTGGTCAGCGCACGCGCCAGTGGCGAAGTGCAAAGCGTCGCCGTGCGTGAAGGCGAATCCGTCGGCAAAGGGCAAACTCTGGCCGAGTTGGTCGCCACGACCTACCAAGCGCAGTACGACCAAGCGCGTGCCAACGTCAGCTCCGCCGAACAAACATTAAAACTGGCGCAACAAGATTACAACAACAACGAAGAACTCTATCGCTCCGGCTTCATTGCCAAAATGGCGCTGCAAAAATTAGAAGTCAACCTGCAAAGTGCGCGCAGCAATCTGACCAACGCCCAACAAACGCTGGTCATAGCCCAACGCAATCTCTCCGAAACCCGCATCACCGCGCCGATCAGCGGCGTGATTGCCGTGCGTAAAATCAACCCGGGCGAAACCGTGGGCATGGGCTCTGTGCTGTTCTCCATTGTGAACGAAAGCAGTTTTGAAGTCTCCGCGCCGATCTCTGCCGAACAAGTCGGGCAAATCGCCATCGGCCAAACCGTACAGCTACACACCCCCGGCATGACCGACGCCTTCACCGGCACGGTCGAGCGCATCAACCCCGCCGCTCAGGCTGGCTCACGCAGTTTCACCGTCTATGTGCGCGTGAACAACACCGGCGCATTGCGCGCGGGCATGTACGCACAAGGTCAAATCCTGCTGTCCAGCAAACCGGCGGTATTGAGCGTCCCTGCCAGCGCGATTCATGCCAAAAGTAGCCGCCAATACGTCTATGTTTTGACCAACGACACCATTGAGCAGCGTGAAGTCACCTTGGGCGAGCGCGCTTCCGAAGCCGCCGACGCACCGACCGAAATCACATCGGGCTTGCAAGCAGGTGACTCCGTGGTGCGTTTGGACTTGGGTGAGCTCAAGCCAAACCAAAAGGTGGAAATCGTCGAAAATTCCGGTGAAACCGCCGCACCGACTCCCGCGACCGGCACTCCAGCGGCCGAACCGCAAGGCGTGTTTGCCAAAATCAAAGCGTGGTTTGCGCGCAAAACCAAATAACGGAACAGATCAACCATGTGGTTCACTCGCGTCAGTATTAAAAATCCCGTTTTCGCCGTGATGGTCGTGCTCGGCCT
>CAZCDD010000045.1:0-9495 GCA_964497405.1 uncultured Hydromonas sp.
CGATCGCGTGAAATACTTTCGGGTGCAATACGGTTTTGCTGCGGTTGATGTACTGTACAAATCCGGCAATCCCGCCACTGAAGGCAAAATTTTCTTCTTTGTTGGTGCGCAGATCGATCAAACGGATTTTCACGCCGTTATTCAAAAATGACAGCTCGCGAATGCGTTTGGATAAAATTTCGTAGTGGAAATTCACATCACCAAAAGTTTCTTTGCTGGCAAGAAAATGTACGGTGGTACCTTGCTTTTCGGTTGTTCCTACCTTTTGCAGCGGTGCAACGCGCTCACCCAAATGAAATTCCATTTGATACAGCTCACCATTACGGGCAATACTCAAACGCAGCCAATCCGATAACGCATTGACCACGGAAACACCCACGCCGTGCAAACCACCCGAGACTTTGTAGCTGTTTTGATCAAACTTACCACCGGCGTGCAATTCGGTCATGACGATTTCGGCAGCACTGCGGCCAAATTCATCGTCCTTGTGAATATCGGTTGGAATGCCACGACCGTTATCGGAAATTGATACGGAATTATCGGGATGTATGGTAATCACGATATCGTCGCAGTATCCAGCGAGTGCTTCGTCAATCGCGTTATCCAAAACCTCAAATACCATGTGGTGTAAGCCCGTACCATCGGCGGTATCACCGATGTACATACCTGGACGTTTGCGCACGGCTTCCAAGCCCTTGAGCATTTTGATCGAATCCGCGCCGTATTCGGAATTTTGCGCGGTGGTGTGTTCTGTCATAAGTTTCTCTTTGTGCCGACTCGTTGATTCCTATCGGCTGAGTGGTTCCAACTAAATTTGAATCGATGAATGTTGTTTAAATGCGCATTGGCATCACAACGTATTTGAAGCTTGGATCCTGTGTCACGGTGATCAAAACGCTCTTGCTTGCGTCTGCACCGAAATTCAATTCCACATTCTCAGTTTTTTGATTGGACAACACGTCGAGCAAATAAGTCACGTTAAATCCAATGTCCAAGCTATCACCCGCGTAGCTGATGTCCAATTCTTCTTGCGCGTTTTCTTGATCGGTATTGGCCGAGCTGATTTTCAAAGCATCCG
The DNA here is from genome assembly GCA_964497405.1 of uncultured Hydromonas sp. Lineage (GTDB taxonomy): Bacteria > Pseudomonadota > Gammaproteobacteria > Burkholderiales > Burkholderiaceae > CTSOIL-112. The sequence goes on from CAZCDD010000045.1 coordinate 1,079, forward strand.
CTTCAATCAAACAGCGTACGCCACGGATTTTTTCATTGCTCAGAATTGCCACCCGTTGCAAGGCTTGCTGAAAATCCACGCGATTGATCGCGACACAATTGGTGTAATCCTGCGGAATCACTTTTTTGTAGTCTGGAAATTTACCTTCCACCAATTTGGAGGTCAATTCAATGTCGTTAAAGGTGAAACGAATTTGGTTTGATCCAATTTCGATCACAATGGCTTCTTCGGTATCTTGCAACAAGCGTTGCAACTCCATCACCGTTTTACGCGGCAAAATAATATCGGTTTTTTCGCCCAAATCTTCGGTAACGGCTTCGCTGGCAAACGCCAAACGGTGACCATCGGTCGCGACCACAGAAATTTGCTGGTTTTCAAAGATCATGAGCATACCGTTGAGGTAGTAGCGAATATCTTGTACCGCCATGGCGTAACTGGTTTTATTCAACAAATCTTTGAAATGCTTTTGACCAATGCTGATTTTTTGACCAAAACTACCCGATAAAGTCATTTCTGGGAAATCATTGGCTGGCAAGGTTTGCAAATTGAATTTACTTTTACCGGAAGCAATCGCAATTTTGGAATCATTGAGTTTCAGACTCACGTCTTTGCCATCCGGCAAAGCTTTCAAAATATCCAATAATTTCTTGGCATTTACCGTTGTTTGTACACTTGACTCATCTCCCGCCATCTCAACTGAGGTTTTGATCTGAATTTCGATGTCGGTACTGGTTAAAGTGAGCTGTTGATTCTCTTTTTTAATCAAAACATTCGCTAATACCGGTAGGGTATGGCGACGTTCAACAATACCGCTCACCGTTTGCAAAGGATTCAAAAGGGTATCTTTGCTGCATTTAACGAATTCCATATTAATAAATCCTTTATTTAAGAAAGATTTTTATAAGCACAATTTTTTCAGTGGATAACTGAGTCAAAGGTAGAAAATACGCCATTTTACCGTAGTTTTTACCTTGTGGATAATATGTGTGCGCATTTTGAAATTTAAATTTGAATGGGAAATGAGTCGAATTTGTTCCTCTTTTATCCACAGTTTTTCAAACTTATACACACGCTTGTTCACATGATTTCAACGATCATGGGTTTTCTTACGATTTCAAGATCTGCTCCAAAAGGTGTAATTCATGCTGCAATTGCGTGTCGTTGTTCTTACGCTCGGCAATTTTGCGACAAGCATGCAAAACTGTGGTGTGATCGCGGCCGCCAAAACTCGCGCCAATCTCGGGCAAGCTCTTTTGCGTTAATTCTTTGGTTAAATACATGGCAATTTGGCGTGGCTCTGCGATTTTTTTCGGTCGTTTGGTCGAATACATATCCGCGACTTTGATTTTATAAAAATCCGCCACCATTTTTTGGATGGATTCAATCGAGATGTGCTCTTGATTTTTGGACAGCAAATCCTTCAATGCCATCTTGGTATTGGGTAAATCAATCGGCGAATTGGTGAATGTGCAGTAAGCGATCACTTTGCGTAAAGCGCCCTCCAGCTCTCGAACATTGGCTCGAAGCAACTGAGCAATAAAGGTTGCGACCTCTTCGGATAAGTTCACGCCTTCGAGTTCGGCTTTTTTGAGCAAAATGCTCACCCGCATCTCAAATCCGGGTGGCTCGATGGCAATATCAATGCCGGACATGAAACGTGAACGTAGGCGCTCTTGAATTCCTTCTAAGCTTTGCGGATAGCGGTCACTGGTGATGATGATTTGCTTGTGATTGCGGATCATGGTCTCAAACAGCTCAAAAAATGCGCCTTGCGTACCGCTTTTATCGCCTTCACCAAAAAACTGAATGTCGTCAATCAGCAATAAATCCAAGTTGTGATAATAGTTTTTAAATTCTTCAAACTGGTTCTTTTGATAGGCTTTAACCACCTCGCTGACATAAGTGTTGGCAAATAGGTAGCGGATTTTTTTGTTGGGATCGAGGCGATACACTTCATTACCGATGGCTTGCATCAAATGGGTTTTACCGACGCCGACGCCCCCGTAGATGAAAAATGGGTTGTAGCGTTGGCCCAGTTGTTTGATGACTTCGAGTCCGACCATGCGCGCCATTTGATTGGCGTTACCGGTAACCAAAGTATCAAAATTGAGATTTTTGTCCAGATGATGGTTTTTATACAGATTGTGCTCTTTGGTTTTGCGTGCAGGTGCTGTAGGTTCCACGGTATTGGGCGTATCTGTATGCGCTTCGGTCACTGGGGCGGCTGTGTCCGCTGCGGCTTCGGTTGTCTGTGCATGGCTATTTTTTGCTGTAGTTGCCTGAGGCAAAGTTTGGGGCTGCGCGGCCGGTTTTGTGGGTTTATCGTTGCTTTTGGCGGTTTTTCCGCGAACCATAAACTGTAATTGTACCGGCTGCCCCCAGTATTCCTGAGCCAGCATTTGAATGCGCGAGCCAAATTGACGAGCGCTGCTCTCCGCTTTGATGCGCGTGGCAGCGGAGATGGTCAGCAGGTGCGTGTCCTCGTCATAAGATTCGGGTGACAGGTGTAGGATCCATGCTTTGAATTGCTGAGGGGTCAATTCTTTTTGTAATTGATTGGAGCAGGCTTGCCAAAAGTGCAACATAATTGATTTCTAAAAAAGTCTATGCCCGACTCAAGCCTTGTGCCTTGGGTCGGTCAATATTCAGGGTAAAACGCAAAAACCAGACGACTCCGAAAATCGCTTCGTCGGATGGTCGGATAAAAGATGCGGATCGAAATCCAAAACGGATTTGGGCGGATACGGCCCATGCGTACCGTTGATGTGGATGGGTATTGTGCTGATCGGATGGATCGTTGAAATCTTTCACACCCGATTCGGAAATACCTGTGGGTTATTTTACACGCTTCTGTCGGTTTTTTTAAAAGTTATCCACAGTTTTGCAAAAAATATCGGTTTTGTTGTGGCTTTGCGCTTTAAGTGCTTGCTTTTATTAAAAAAATCGGGTTTAATGTCAGGTTCGTAAACGCTGGCGGGTTTTGTGAAACTCCATGAGCCGGTCTGATGAGTACCCAGAGGTGTGTAAAGCATGCTGTTTGGGAAGCGATTAAGATTCGCGCTCTTTGGCTCTCGGTTCTGTCGTTGGTGTTTGAGTTTAAAGAATTTTGAAATTTTGTTTGGATAAAAATCATGAAACGTACTTACCAACCTTCAGTTGTTCGCCGCAAACGCACCCACGGTTTCCGTGCTCGTATGAAAACTGCCGGCGGTCGCGCCGTATTGAACGCGCGTCGTGCCAAAGGTCGCAAACGCTTGGCTGTTTAAACTTATCAGATCATTGAACCGATGAGGCTTGCCTTGTGCATACCCTCAAAAGTTTAGTGGCAATTTTAATGGCACAGGCATTGGCCGTATGCTATAAAACCAATGGATGTATGATCAGTCAGCACGTCAAATCTTTTGGATTGCCTCGATCGCGCAAAATCATTAAAGCGGATGCATTTGCATCCGCTTTGCGTATGCGCGTGTGTGCACGCACCGAAGATTTTGTTTTACATTTTATGGCGCATCGCAAAGGTGGTATGGCTGTTCAAGCCACGTCACAGGATTGGGCGCAAATCGGGCTGGTTATCCCCAAGCGTTTGGCCAAACATGCGGTGCGGCGCAATACGCTCAAGCGTTTGGCGCGTGAATATTTTCGCTTAAACGCGGGGCAATTGAGTGCGGGCTTGTGGGTTGTGCGTTTGCATCGCAATGTGAATCAACAGCCCTTATCCGCTGTGCAAAAGCGCAATTGGGCGGAGCAGTTGGTGGATTTGTTTGCTCAGGGGCAGGCTTTTTCAGCTCAACTGAGCGTGCGCTCGGTGCGCCGTGTGACTCAAGTGGCGACGGCTGCGGAGGTGAAGTAATGCTGCTGCAATGGATTTCTGATGGTTTGAAGCGCGTCTTGCTGCTGTTGGTGCGGGTGTATCAATTGGCGATTAGTCCGCTGATGGCCAATCACTGTCGTTTTGAGCCGACTTGTTCGCGTTATGCGCTGATGGCGATTGAACGTCATGGGGTATTTAAAGGTTCATGGTTGGCGATTCGGCGCATTGGCCGTTGTCGTCCGGGTGTGCCGGGCGGTTGGGATCCGGTGCCGGAGAAATCTGAGGATGCCTGTTCAGGAAAAAATGGTGGTTGCGGCTGCCATTAAACCGTTGCTCATGGGCTGGTGTGTGTGCAATGAAAAGCCGCCGAAAGCCGCCAGAGTATTGGTATAATTGCCGCTTTGATTGTTGGCTATTGCAGCCGAAATATTCTAAAAGAGATCGTTTATGAAAAACTTTAACCCGCGCACCCTGTTGTGGTTGATTTTTGCCTCCTCGCTGATTTTGTTGTGGAGTAATTATCAGGCATCGCTTGCGCCTAAAACTGCCGCACCTACTGCGCAAAGCGCCACTCAAAATGGTGCGAATCCTGCTGCGCCTGCAGGCAACGGTGCTGCACCGAGTGCTTCGCTGACATTGGCGGGGCAGCCGTTGGTGTTGGAAAATGATGTATTGCAGTTGAATGTGAATACCCAAGGGGGCGTGGTGCAGTATGCGATGTTGAAAAAGTTTTTCAACTCGGAAAATCATGCATTGAACACCGTGTTGTTCAACTCAAAAACCTATGATCCCAATGTGATTGCGCCGAATGAAATGTACGCCAGCCGCAGTGGTTTGTCGGATGTCGGTTTGGATCACACAACGATGTTCACGCCAAATGCACAGTCTGCGCGTTTGCAAGACGGGCAAAACGATGTGAGCTTGGTCTTAACCGCACAAAACAACGGCGTGACCCTGAAGAAAACCTACACGCTCAAACGTGGCAGCTATCTGATGGATGTGCACTACGAGGTTGAGAACGGTTCAGCACAGGCGATCAAGCCGGATGTGTACATGGAATTGGTACGCGATGGTTCGCAAATCGGTAACTCACAGTTCTACACGACCTACACCGGTCCCGTGGTGTATAACGAAGACAATAAATTCAAAAAAGTTCCGTTTGATGAAATTGCCAAAGACAAACACAACTACACCGACAAAGGCAATAGCGGTTGGGTTGGGATGTTGCAACACTATTTCGTCAGCGCATGGGTGGTGCCCGAGTCACGCGAGCGTACCTTCTACACCGGTGTATTGCAAACCGGTGCATCTCCATCGAGCAGCGTGTATCGCGTGGGTGAGCGTGTGAGCTTGGGCGAAATCGCTCCGGGTGCGAAGTCTCAGCTGCATTCACAACTGTATGTTGGTCCGCAAGATCAAAAAGTATTGGCCGGAGTGGCAGAAGGCTTGGATTTGTCGGTGGATTACGGTTGGTTGACCATTATTGCCAAACCGCTGCACTGGTTCTTGAGCTTCTTGCACAGCTTCATCCCTAACTGGGGTTGGACGATTGTGGCGCTGACCATCATTGTCAAATTGGCGTTCTTTCCATTGGCGGCGGCAAGCTACAAATCGATGGCGAAAATGCGTAAACTGGCGCCGAAGATCAAAGCCTTGCAAGAGCAATACGGCGACGACCGCATGAAGCTGAACCAAGAAACCATGGCACTGTATAAAGCGGAGAAAGTCAATCCAGCCGGTGGCTGTTTGCCAATCTTGGTGCAAATGCCGGTGTTCATCGCCTTGTTCTACGTGTTGCAATCTTCAGTGGAAATGCGCGGTGCGCCTTGGCTGGGCTGGATTAAAGATTTGTCCGTGCCAGATCCTTGGTATATTTTGCCGGTGATTATGGTGGCGACCATGTTGTTACAAACCTGGCTGAACCCGAAACCGGCTGATCCGACGCAAGAGAAAATGATGTGGATCATGCCGTTCATGTTCGCATTCACCTTCTTCTTCTTCCCATCGGGTCTGGTGTTGTACTGGGTGGTGAGCAATATCTTCTCCATCGTGCAGCAATGGGTGGTGACGAAAAAATACGGTCATTGATTTTTAAATCAATATCAAACGAAAAACCCCGCGAATGCGGGGTTTTTTAATGGTGGCTAAAATCGCAGCGGTGCTACAATGAGCACCCATAATAAACAGGGAGCTGATATGGATCAGGCACTCAAACAACAACTCGAAAACCTCGCCAAAGAGGCTGCTGCGTGCAGCTATTCACCCTACAGCCATTTCCCCGTTGGCGCGGCAATTCGCACCGCAGATGGGCGAATTTTTACCGGTGCGAACATTGAAAACGCCTCATTCGGTTTGACCAACTGCGCTGAGCGCACCGCGATTTTTAAAGCCGTATTTGAAGGTGCGACCGAAATCACCGATGTGGTGATCTATACACCGACGCAGCACCCTGCTTCGCCGTGCGGCGCGTGTCGTCAGGTCATTCGCGAGTTTGGTCAACACGCGAACTGCGTGAGTTTTTGTGATTCGGATGAGCGCTTGGAAACCACTTTAGAAGCACTTCTGCCGCATAGCTTTGGGCCGGAATCCTTGTAATCAATTACTCGTTTGCATCGGCAGTATCCGCCGCATCGCGGTTGGCGTGTAGCTGCTGCCATGCGCGCAGCATTTGCGCGAAAATATGTGCTTGTTCGCGCGCATCGTCCAGCGCAATGTGCGTGTGCGGCAAATCCTCGGGCAACCACTCTTTGGGCAAACGTGGTTTGATCGTTTGTTTAAACGGCAAACCGCAGAGCGCCATGCCAAAGCTTTTCATATCCAATGCCGACCACGAAAACGGCGAGCTGCCGGTAAAGCGCTGCAAATACCAAAACACAAAAGTGAAATCAAACCCTGCCGGATAACCGACGAATACCGGTGCGCTGTGGTGCGTGCACAGCTCATAAATCCACGATACATATTCTTTCATGGCCTGCTCGGGCGCAACCGGATGCTCACGGCACGCCGCCCATGCCTGCGGCTCACTGCGCCAAAATGCCGCTGTGGTCGGATGTGCTTGCGCCTCGGGCAAGGTCTCCAAATTCACCGAAAACTCGCCGACGAAATCACCCGATGTGTTGACCGCCACGCAGGCAAAAGACAGCATGGAATGCGGTCCCGGAATCGGCCCGTCGGTTTCAATATCGGTGACGAAGTAGAGTTCAGATTTGGCCATGATTGTTTTTTCTCAAAAAATAGCCTCAATTATAAACGATTCATCATGCGCTCAAATGGATAGCCGTGCGCTGTTCAGCCGTCCTTGTCGTTGGGAGAATGCGGCTGCAAAACCTCATGTACGGTTTGTGCGTGTGCTAATATGTTCAGTGTTTAACGCATTTATGGAGGCAGTAATGGCAAAGTATAAATTGGTGAACACGCTGAATATCGGTGACGTAATGGTGCAAACCTTAATCTGGACGGTGCTGATCGTCGTCACTTTTGGGCTGGCGCTGCCGTTTTTCAGCTACTATTTCATTCGCCTCATGATTAACAAAACCGAGATTCACGAAATTCCTTAATCAGGTTCTATCTCCTACTTTTTATACCTGCTCATCATGAAAAAAATCATTTCACAATTCGTTCTGTGGTTGTTGATGTTTCTCGGTATTTTTTTAACCCCCTTGTTTTGGTTGCATTCGTGGATGAATGCGCAGGTACAACAGTTCATCCACTCTTTTTCCGATCTGACACTGATGCTGGCGCAACGCGCGGTGCAGACCTTGCATTTACCCATCGGACAAACGCTGCATCAATTATTCGGCGGTGTGCTGATGGGGACCGGTTTTCTGATACTGCCGTGGGCGATCATCGTATCGTACATGCTGTATCGATTGGTGGTGTTGGTGTGGCGCAAATATGCGCATTGAGCGTTATTGCGGTCGTATAACTTGCTATAAATGGAGGTAGCGATGAGAAATGTTTATCTGGCGTTGATTGCTCTGCTGGTTTTGATCGTTGTGGTGTTTGTGGTGCAAAATCTGGGGGATGTGACGGTGACGTTCTTTACTTCCAGCGTCAGTTTGCCGTTATCGGTCTTGTCGTTGTTGGTTTATTTTTTAGGCATGTTGACCGGCGGCTTGATGTTCTCGATGTTCAAATCATTGGCGCGTGGTGCGCGTAAACCGACGGTGAAGTAAAAAAAGCGCACGTGATCCGTGCGCGAGGCTGTTGGCAACGTTCCCCTCTCCCCTTGCCCCTTACACTTTTCCCGCAAGCGGACGAGGGGTAAAACATAGGTTTTTCAGCAATCTGGCGCACCTGATGGTGCGCCTTTTTTATTGATAGCGTGCAGTTTGAGCGGATTGCATCCGATGGGTTTTGAGCGCTTATTCCGCCTCTCCCACCATTTTCGCAATAATCCCATCGAGCACATCAAGGTTGCCAAACTGGATCACCAGTTTGCCTTTATTTTTCGCGCCCATTTTGATTTCAACTGCTGCGCCGAGGGTGTCAGACAGGCGTTCTTGCAGGTGCACGATGTCACCAGAGATGAGTTTGGTTTTGGCTTTGTGTGCGGTTTCGCCTTTGAGAATTTGCTGTACGCGTTTTTCGGTGTCGCGCACGGTTA
>CAZCDD010000046.1:0-9489 GCA_964497405.1 uncultured Hydromonas sp.
CGGACAGCGGGTACAGGGTCATGGCAACGCCGACTTGGCGCAATTCTTCGGTGGTGAACAATGGTGTTTGACCAAATTCAGTCAGATTGGCGAGAATCGGTACGTTTGGCAATGCTTTGACAAACGCGTCATACATCTCGATGGTGATCGCGGCTTCTGGGAACAGGCCGTCAGCGCCCGCTTCGATGTACATGGCCGCGCGCTCAATAGCGGCTTCCAAACCTTCAGAGGCGATGGCATCGGTACGCGCCATGATGAAGAATGATTCGTCGGTACGTGCATCCACGGCAGCTTTGATGCGATCGACCATTTCATCTGCCGGTACGATGGCTTTGTTTGGACGGTGGCCGCAGCGTTTCGCGCCGACTTGATCTTCAATATGCATGGCGGCTACGCCCGCTTTGATCATGCTTTTGGTGGTGCGTGCCACGTTGAAGGCAGATGGGCCGAAACCGGTGTCCACGTCCACCATCAGGGGCAGATCGCAAATGTCGGTGATGCGGCGTGCATCGATCAATACGTCTTCCAAACCGGTAATGCCCAAATCGGGCACGCCGAGTGAACCCGCGGCAACACCGCCACCTGAGACGTAAACCGCTTTAAAGCCCGCTTGTTTGGCCAGCAGGGCGTGGTTGGCATTGATCGCGCCAACGATTTGTAACGGTGATTCCTCTTTGAGTGCCGCACGGAATCGTTGACCGGCTGTGAGTGAACTCATGTGACCTCCTAAATGAATTATTGAAATGGTTAAAATGAGTTGAATAATTCGTCATTTTCCGAGCACTTTATGCAAAAATACTTACAAGAGGTTGACTTTTGCGGTTCGGAGCAATGCAGGGGCAAAAGTCTCACCCGCCGTACAAAATCTACTGCTAAAATACCCCAGTAAGCATGGTGATTCAGACAAGGAGAAGGGTATGAAACTTCACAGCGATAGCTTTCCTGATAATGGCGTGATTCCAGCGGAATTTGCCTTCGCACAGATCGATGAAAAGTCGCGCGTGCGCTTTGCTGAGAATAAGAACCCGCACTTGGCTTGGTCAGAGGTTCCCGAAGGCACGCAGTCATTTGTGTTGTTATGTATCGATGACAGTGCGCCCACCGATCCGACGGATGTGAATCAAGTTGATCGCGAAGTGCCGGCGGATTTGCCGCGCGCGGATTTTGTACACTGGATTTTGATCAATATTCCAGCGCACATGCGAGAAATTACGGCCGGGCAGTTTTCACATGCCGTTACCCCGCGCGGTAAAGCAGGGCCGGTTGTGCCAGTCAAAGACTTGAGCGAAACACCGCTGCGCCACGGTATTAACGACTACACCCACTGGTTTGCCAACGATCACGATATGGCGGGCGACTACTATGGCTACGATGGCCCATGCCCGCCGTGGAATGACTCCATCGTGCATAAATACACCTTCACCCTGTATGCACTGGATACCGCTGAGTTGACCATGCCGTTGGCAAGTAAACTCAATATCAGCGCGGTTGAACGCCGGATGGAAGGGCATGTGCTCGATAGCGCCAGTTGGTCGGGTGTGTACACCTTGACCCCACGTTTGGCTTCGGCTTTGATGATAGATGGTGGTACGGGTGGTATTGGCGGTGCTGCGGGGGCAGCAGGCACATCAGGCACAGCCAGTGCTTCGGCTGAATGATGAACTGGTACGCTATGTCACGTCGCGCTTTACAGATTTTGGTGGTGGTGCTCTCGCTGGCTTTACTGGCAGCGTGCTATCGTATTTACGCGCTTAGTCAGGATAAGCCGAGCTCCGCGCAAGGCACAACGTCCTCGCCCAATAAATCGCAAACGAATGCCAATCGCGCTACCAATAGCTCGGAAGGTGCGAATAACTCTGTGGTCAACGGTGGCCAAAAGAGTTCATCGAGTGAAAAAAATGATTACGCCGCGGGTATGGCGACGGTTCAGTACGCGGCTTTGCCGAAAGAGGCGCAGACCGTCATTCGCATGATTCAGAATCGCTCGGATTTCCCGCATCGCCAAGATGGACAGACGTTTAGCAACCGCGAGCGTATTTTGCCCAGCCAGCCGCGCGGATACTATCAGGAATACACCGTACCCACCCCCGGGGCGGACAATCGCGGCGCACGTCGCATTGTCAGTGGACAGGGATCAACCGGTGATAACGCCACCAGTGGCGAGTATTACTATACCAGCGATCATTATCGCAGTTTCTCTCGGGTGCGGATGGAGTGAGCATGAGTCAAGTCAAAACCGAATTATGGTCACGCATCGTGGGCAAATTGCTTGAGTGCAGTACCGAATCTGCGGCTTCAGAGGAAAGTGTGGGTGATTATTTGGCGGTCTATGCCGTTGAATTGGGTGCGGATATTCACACAGTTGACCTACGCGCGGCAGATCAATCCGCCGATGCACTGGCGATACTGGCTCAGAGATTGCGTTTTCCCGATTATTTTGGACAAAACTTAGACGCGCTGTACGACATGACGGGCGAATACGCCGATGTTTTTCAAGCGCAGTTAGATGCACGCAATGGCGCAGTGCCGCAGGTTTGGCTGATACACAGTCGCGCCGCGCAGGAAAAAGAGCTGTTTCCCGTATTGGACGCTTTGCGCGATGCCATGAGCGGTGCAACCGGAGTGGGGCTGAGTATCCTCTGGGTGGTCAGTGCGGATTAAGCCGGTTTTAAACAATCAATAGAGCCTCAAAATCAGTAGAAAGATCATTATGAACAGCATTTTGGTGATTCATGGACCGAATTTGAATTTGCTGGGAACGCGTGAGCCGGAAATCTACGGTGCGCAGACCCTGATGGATATCAATCAGCATTTGCAGCAATCCGCTGCGTCCCAAGGCATTCAGTTGGATGCCTTTCAAAGCAATCACGAGGGTGAAATCGTCGAAACGATTCACCGTGCGCGAGGTCAATATCAGGCCATTATCATCAATCCGGCGGCATACACCCATACCAGCGTAGCGATTCGTGATGCGCTCGCGGGCGTGGATATTCCATTTGTCGAAGTGCATTTGTCCAATGTGCATCAACGTGAAGCCTTTCGCCACCATTCATTTTTCTCTGATTTGGCGGTTGGCGTGATTTGTGGTCTGGGCGCGTATGGCTATGAGGCTGCGTTGGCTTTTTGGGCGCAAAAGTTAAAAAAGTAACTTAAAAAGCGCTATCTGTAAATAAAATGCTTCGAGCGTTCAGGTTAAAAGGATTGTCTCGAAAAATGGGCTTAAAAATCTGAACGTTCGTTTTATTTAATTGATTTTAGTGATAAATAAACAAAAATAAGCGAAAATAAATCACTTTTACGCTTTTTAAAGGCGTATAATTCCTGTCCAGCAATATATCTCGCGAATGTATCCGAAAAACTCAAATATGGGTCGGCGCGTGTGTATTGGTCGAATATTATCCGCTTAGCACTGTTGTATAAAACAGTCGTCGTAGCTTATAACTAAAGGAGCGAACATCATGGATTTACGTAAACTCAAAACCCTGATTGATCTGGTGTCTGAATCAGAAGTATCCGAGCTGGAAATTACAGAAGCCGAAGGTAAAGTCCGTATCGTCAAAGGGGGTGGTTCAGCGGTCATGGTTAGCGCACCGCAAATGGTTGCCGCAGCGCCCGCATCTGTAGCAGCGCCAGCTCCAGCCGTGGCTGCAGCGCCTGCTGCTCCGGCAGCGCCAGCACAAGAAGCCGGTACTCCGGTTAAATCTCCAATGGTAGGCACGTTCTACGCGGCTTCAGCGCCGGGTGCTGCGCCGTATGTTTCGGTTGGTACCGCTGTGAAAAAAGGCCAAACCCTGTGCATCATCGAAGCGATGAAGTTGCTCAATGAAATCGAGGCCGAAACCGATGGCGTGATCAAACAAATTTTGGTTGAAAACGCAGAGCCAGTGGAATACGGTCAAACCTTATTCATCATTGGTTGATGAGAGCGAACGCGCCGCAGGGCTGAATGTGCGGTCGTGTTCTTAAATATATTTCGACTTTTGTGCAATTGGGTTTGAAGATCGGGTGAGTCGTACGCTTGAAACAGCGCCATGCCACTCAATGATTTCAAACGCTTTTGCCACCCAACAGATGAAAGCGTACTATGTTTAACAAAATTCTCATTGCCAACCGCGGTGAAATTGCTTTGCGCATCCAGCGCGCTTGCCGCGAAATGGGTATCAAAACGGTGGTCGTGTACTCCGAAGCCGACCGCGAAGCCAAATATGTCAAACTCGCCGATGAGGCCGTCTGTATCGGTCCTGCGCCATCCGCGCAAAGCTACCTGAATATGACGGCGCTGATCGCGACGGCCGAGGTCACTCATGCCGATGCGATTCACCCGGGTTACGGCTTTTTGTCTGAAAACGCCGACTTCTCGCAACGCGTAGAAGAATCTGGCTTTGTATTCATTGGCCCAACCGCCGAATCCATCCGCATCATGGGTGACAAAGTCGCGGCGAAACAAGCGATGATTAAAGCGGGTGTGCCGACCGTTCCGGGTTCGCCCGAAGCTTTGGGCGACGATCCGCAAGAAATCCTGCGCATGGCGCGTGCGATTAAATTCCCTGTGATCATCAAGGCCGCAGGTGGTGGTGGCGGTCGTGGGATGCGTGTGGTGCATACCGAAGCTGCTTTGCTGAATGCGGTGGCGATGACCAAGGCTGAAGCGCAAGCTGCGTTTGGCAATCCAAACGTGTATATGGAAAAATTCCTGCAAAATCCGCGTCACGTCGAAATTCAGGTGCTGGCGGATCAACATCGCAATGCCATCTATCTGGGCGAGCGCGACTGCTCATTGCAACGCCGTCACCAAAAAGTGATCGAAGAAGCGCCTGCGCCGGGCATTCCGCGTAAATTGGTGGATAAAATTGGCATGCGCTGTGTGGAAGCGTGTAAACGCATTGGCTATCGTGGTGCCGGTACGTTTGAGTTTCTGTACGAAAATGGTGAGTTTTACTTCATCGAGATGAATACCCGTGTACAGGTGGAACATCCGGTGACTGAAATGATTACCGGCATTGACATCGTTCAGGAGCAAATTCGTATTGCAGCCGGTGAAAAGCTGAATGTTCGTCAGCGCGACGTCGTGCTCAAAGGTCACTCAATCGAATGCCGTATCAACGCGGAAGACCCGTTCAAGTTTACCCCAAGTCCGGGTCGCATCACCATGTGGCATACGCCGGGTGGTCCGGGCATTCGTGTGGATTCGCACGTGTACAACAACTACTTTGTACCGCCGAACTACGACTCCATGATCGGTAAATTGATTGCCTACGGCGATACACGCGAGCAGGCTGTGGCGCGTATGCGTACTGCGCTGTCGGAAATGGTGGTTGAAGGTATTTTGACCAATATTCCGCTGCACCGCGAAATGATGGATGATCCGGTGTTCCGAGAAGGTGGCTTTAGTATTCACTATCTCGAACAGAAACTGGGGCATGAAAAGCATTAAAGCAATACGGAAAAAGTAAACCGCTGCTTTTTCCGAGCTTGGGGTTAGAAATTTTGTCAGGGCAATCCTGATAAAATTGGATCAATAAACATCCAACCGATTTAGGTTGGATGTTTTGTTTTTTGCACAAAATTCACGGATAATGCCGGCATTGTCAATGAAAACAATCTAAAAGGAATACACTATGTGGGTAGAAATCATCGTCAGCGTGGATGAAGCGCACGCCGAAGACGTATCGGATGCGCTGATGGAGGCGGGTGCGCTGTCCGTATCGGTCGAGGACGAGTGGGCGGATACCGAGTCCGAAGTGCCTCTGTACGGTGAACCCGGCTTGGAGCCGACCACACATGCGTGGCAGCAGTCGCGTTTGGTGGTATTGGTTGAACCAGAGACCAATGTGGATGCGCTGTTGAGCGAAGCATACGGCGAATTGAATCTGCCCGTGCCGCAGTACGAGCGTCGCGAAGTGCAGGCGCAAGACTGGGTGCGTCTGACGCAAAGTCAGTTTGAACCGATTGAGATCACACCACAGCTATGGATCGTGCCGACGTGGCACGAAGCCGATGAGCGCGACGCAGGACGGATTAATCTGCGCCTCGATCCGGGCTTGGCTTTTGGCACGGGCAGTCATCCGACCACGCGCCTGTGTTTGCAATGGCTGGCGGAGAACATGCAGCAGCAGGGCGCAACCGTGCTCGACTATGGTTGTGGCAGCGGGATTTTAGCAATCGCCGCGAAAAAAATGGGTGCGGGTGACGTACTCGGTACCGACATTGACGCGCAGGCGGTGCAAAGCTCAAATGACAATGCTCAGCTCAATACCACGCAAGCACAGTTCGTACTGCCGGACGCGATGCCGCATGGCGGGCAGTATCAGATCGTGGTCGCCAATATCCTGTCCAATCCGCTCAAATTACTCGCGCCGGCGCTGGTCGGCTATGTGCAAAAAGGCGGCTACCTCGTGCTGTCGGGAATTTTGGAGCGCCAAACCGAAGAGCTGATCGAAGCCTACGCGCCGTATATGAAAATGTCGCTGTGGCGTGCTGAGGATGGCTGGATTTGTTTGGCAGGGCAGGCGGTTTAATCATCGCAGAATAAGGAGCCGATATGGCGATCACGCACATCGCTCATTACAATTTTCGCTTGCCACGGGCACTATTGGATGTTGTACGGGATTTTTATGTGGATGTGGTCGGTTTATCTTTGGGTGAGCGACCGGCGTTTCAAAGTATCGGTTACTGGCTGTATGCGGGCGAACAGGATGTATTGCATTTGACCGAAGAGGCGGCGGATGATCCTCGTGTCGCGGGTTCGTATTTAACCTTCGATCATGTGGCGCTGGCGTGTACCGATTGGCCGACATATGAGGCTCGATTGAATGTGCACGGTGTCGCGTTTATCATCGATCGTGTTCCCGGATGTGGGGTTTTACAGGTATTTTTCCGTGACCCTGTAGGTAATGGCGTGGAGCTGATTTTTTTAGATGGTGCCTGAGTGTGATGCATCAAAAAAGGGTGCGAACGCACCCTTTTATTTTTTGAGCTTGAGCCGATATTATTGCCCACGCAAATCTTTACGCAGAATTTTCCCGACATTGGATTTGGGTAATTCGGTGCGAAACTCGATGTGCTTCGGTCGTTTATAGCCGGTCAAGTGTTCTTTGAGGAAGTGTTGCAATTCGTGCTCGGTCAGGCTGTTGTCTTTTTTCACCACGAACATTTTCACCGCTTCGCCAGAGTAGTCGTCCGGTACGCCGATCACCGCGCATTCGAGTACTTTCGGGTGCATCACGGCGACGTCCTCAACCTCGTTTGGATAGACGTTAAAGCCAGAGACCAGCACCATGTCTTTTTTACGGTCAATGATCTTAACGAAGCCTTGCTCGTTCATGATGCCGATGTCGCCAGAACGGAAAAAGCCGTCGGCAGTCATCACTTTGGCGGTTTCGTCGGGGCGTTGCCAGTAACCCGCCATCACTTGCGGACCGCGAATGGCGATTTCGCCCGCTGAACCATACGGAACCTCTTTGCCTTCGTCATCCAAAATAGCGACGTCCGTGGATGAAATCGGCAGGCCGGTGTAGCCGGTAAAGGCATTGAGCGTGATCGGGTTCATCAGTGCGGCAGGGCTGGTTTCGGACAGGCCATAGGCTTCGCAGATTGGCACGCCGGTGGCTTGTTGGAACTGGTCGGCGACGGCTTTTTGCACCGCCATGCCGCCACCCAAAGCGACGCGCAGCGATGAGAAGTCGAGTTTTTTGAATGCGTCGTTGTGTAGCAGTGCCACGAATAGGGTGTTCACTGCCGGTAGGATGTGGAATGGGTGTTTCGCCAAATCTTTGACAAAAGCGGGAATATCACGCGGATTGGTAATCAGTAAAACCGTACCGCCGATATGCAGCGCGTACAGGGCATTTACGGTCAGGCCGAAGATGTGGTACAGCGGTAGGGCGGAGACAAAGGTCACGCCGCTGTCCAGACCTTTGATGGCCGGCGCGCACCATTGTTCGGCTTGTAATACGTTGGCGACGATATTGCCGTGGGTTAACGCAGCCCCTTTGGATACGCCGGTGGTTCCGCCGGTGTATTGTAAGAACGCCAAATCATTTTGGCTTAGTTGAACGGCTTGATAATTATTTTGGGCGCCTTCGGTCAATACTTGTTTGAAGGCAATGGCCGATGGGATGTGCCATGATGGCACCATTTTTTTGACGTTGCGCAGCACAAAATTAACGATTTTACCTTTGAAACCGAGCATGTCGCCCAAGGAGGAAACAACGATGTGTTTCAGATTGGGTAGATTCGGCAACGACACTTCGAGTGTATGGGCGAAGTTTTCAAGTATGAAAATGGCTTTGCTGCCCGAATCGTTGAGCTGATGGGTCAGCTCATCGGGTGTGTACAGCGGATTGATATTGGTAACGATATAGCCGGCGCGCAAAATGGCGGGTACTAAAATCAGGTATTGGAAGCAGTTGGGCATCATGATGGCGACGCGATCGCCTTTTTGAAGTCCCAATCCTTGCAGCCATGCGGCGACGTGTTTGGAATATTGGTCAAACTCGCCGTAGCTCATGGATTTGCCCATATTGATTGCCATCGGGCGGTCTTTGAAGCGGGCAAATGCCGAGTCAAAAATGGCGGGAATGGAGTTGAATCGCTCCAGATCGATGAATTCGGATACGCCCTTGTATTGGCTCAGCCAAGGCTTTTGCATGATGGTCTCCTGAATGTGTTTTAATTTATAAGTTTTTGATGGGCTTTTTTGCTTCATCTGCCTGTATTTTACATAAAAATACATTTAACGGAAGTTATTTTTACATATGATGGGTGTCTCAGAATCTGTAATCGATGTAAATGGCAGGCGCAAACGGTGCGGTGTTTTGTGTCATAATGCACCAGAGTTCGTATTGATGTGAGAGAGCCTAAAATTTATGAATGCTTTGACTGAATCCCGTTTATCCCAAGTATTGCGACACAACCGCGAAAGTGGTCGCAAAAATTTAGTGACCTTTATTACCGCGGGTGATCCTGATTTGGCGCAAACCGAGCGTTTGATGCATGCGCTGGTGGGCGCGGGTGTGGATGTGATTGAGCTGGGCGTGCCGTTCTCCGATCCTATGGCGGACGGGCCGGTGATTCAGCGTGCGAGTGAGCGCGCGGTGGCGCAAGGCGTGGGGCTGCGTGATGTGCTCGCGCTGGTGGCGAAGTTTCGCCAGAGTAATACGCACACGCCAGTGGTGTTGATGGGCTATGCCAATCCGATTGAGAGCATCGGGCAAGCGGCCTTTATCTCAGAGGCGGTACAGGCGGGGGTGGATGGGGCGTTGATCGTTGATTATCCACCGGAAGAATCATTGGATTTTGCACAAGCCGCGCAAGCCGCCGGTCTGTGCCTCATTTATTTGGTTGCGCCGACCACCACGGATGCGCGTATGCAGGCAACGGCTGCGGCCGCCAGTGGCTTTATCTACTATGTGTCGCTCAAAGGCGTGACCGGCGCCGCGACGCTGGATGTGGCTGATGTGTCGGCCAAAGTCGCGCATCTGCGGCAGT
>CAZCDD010000047.1:0-9175 GCA_964497405.1 uncultured Hydromonas sp.
TGGCGCAGGAGGTGTAATATGAGTCAACCCCATCCATCTGTATCTACCACGGCAGTACAGCCATTCAATCCTGCGGCGGTGTTGGCGGGCATGGATCGCCCTGATTTTGATGTCATCAGCCGCTGGATTCCCGAAGGCGCGCATGTGCTCGATTTGGGCTGTGGCGATGGCTCGTTGCTGGCGAAATTGATCCGTGAGCGCCGCGTCACTGCCTACGGTATTGAAAAAAATGACACCAATGTCGCGGCGTGTGTCGCCAAAGGATTGCATGTGTTGCAGCAGGATTTGGAGTCTGGCTTGTCGTGGTTTGGCGATGACAGTTTCGATGTAGTCGTGCTGTCGCTGACCTTGCAGGCGGTACACGAAACCGAAAATATCATGCGCGAAATCGTGCGTGTGGGTAAAAAAGCGATTGTTTCCGTGCCGAATTTTGGCTATTGGGCGCATCGTTTGTCCGTGCTGCGTGGACGTATGCCGGTCTCGAAAACTTTGCCGTATGAGTGGTACAACACGCCCAACGTGCGTGTGCTCACCCTGAATGATTTTGAAATTCTCGCGCGCGACCTCAATTGCCGCGTGACGCGCCGAACGGTGCTGCACGATCAGCAAGAGGTACGCTTTTTGCCGAACCTACGCGGCAGTTTGGCGATTTTTGAGATGGAGTAAAGCCAATGTCTGCTGCGCGCTATACCCTCATCGAAGATACCGCGTCACGGATTCGTTGAGTCCAATATTTCATAGTCTATGCGCCACTGGCCGGAACGAATGCGTTCGTGGTAGCGCATCGGCAGTTCAAAGACATCCTTGCCGTGGCGCAATTGGCGCTGGTAGTTCATTACGATGGTGTCTTGTGCGTCGCGGATGGTCACGCGGTATTGGGCTTGCTCCATCGGCGCGCTAACGGTGATTTGCTTGGCATCACAGCCGCCGAGCGCGGCTGCGCCGCTTTCGTTCGGACGCGGCGAGTCTATCGGCGTGGCAAAGGGCAGTGTATGGATGGTATCGTGGGTCAAGCAATACGGTGCGATTTTCGGCCAAATCACTTCGGCCAAAAAAATCTGATCGGCATGCGTCGGGTGTAGCGGTGAGCGGGTTTGCAGGTACTGCTCGATCCAC
This sequence comes from uncultured Hydromonas sp., assembly GCA_964497405.1. Taxonomy (GTDB): domain Bacteria; phylum Pseudomonadota; class Gammaproteobacteria; order Burkholderiales; family Burkholderiaceae; genus CTSOIL-112. The sequence goes on from CAZCDD010000047.1 coordinate 1,117, forward strand.
TCTTTCATGTGTGCCAGCAATGGCGCATGCGCACCCCACAGTCCGGCGAGCATTAAATCCAAGTGTGAGTACCAGTCACGCATGACATGAAACGGCTGTGGCGAGTCAAGCCAAAGCTGTACCCATTGCGCCTCACGCGGGCTGATGAGTGAATCGGCATCGCGAAATTGAACTTTTTCAACATGAGGGTCGCTTACCGCATGAAAACGCCAAAATGTCCCTGGCCAATGAGAAATGCCCAATTGTGCAGCATCCAGCAGACGCACGCCATGCTGACGTAAACGTGCCAGTACGTGATGAGGTACGCTGTTATCATGATAGACCCACATCTGCCAGTCTGAATAAATTTCGGGCATGGATTGTGCATTGAGAATTGCGGTTTCACAATAAATCGGATTGTCGCCAAACAATGAAAACGAGAGAACGCGCTTGCGAATTGCAGCTTGCGCGCAGACCCATGCCGACTCTTTGATCAGTGATTCACTGCCTAAACGCGTGCTCTCTTCATAGTGTCGCTCATTGCACGCACGAATCGCTGCATTTTTAAGCGTCATTGCGTGCATGAAATCTTCTAAGATATTTTTAGCCATGTTGTTGGATAAATTCGCTGAACGCAGTCGGCAGCGGTGCGCTGAGTGTCAGCGTTTCGCCGGTTTGCGGGTGGGTAAATTTCAGGCTGTGGGCGTGCAGGAACATACGTCCGCCAGTGGTTTTGGCCAGTGCTTTATTCAGCTCAAAATCGCCGTATTTGTCATCACCCACGATCGGGTGCTCAATGGAGGCGCTGTGTACGCGGATTTGGTGCGTGCGGCCGGTAAAAATTTTTACACGTACGGCGGTGTAGTTGCCGGCAATTTGGTCGATGTTAAATTGTGTGTGCGCTGTTTGTCCTTCGCCTTCGTGCGCCACGACCACACGACGTTCGCCGTTGGCCGCAACGTATTTGTGCAGCGGCGCTTTAACGTGCGTGACTTTGTCGCTCAATTGGCCTTTCAAAATCGCATAATAACGCTTGTCCATCCGGCCATTGCGAATTTGCTCGTGCAGATGCACCAGCGCGCTGCGTTTTTTTGCTAAAACCAGCAGGCCGGAGGTTTCTTTGTCCAGTCGATGCACCAGTTCGAGAAATTTGAGCTGCGGATAGGCCGCGCGCAACTGTTCTATCACGCCGAACGACACGCCCGAACCGCCGTGTACGGCCAGCCCCGCTGGTTTGTCGATCACCAGTAGCGCGTCGTCCTCAAAAATAATCGGCAGTTTGGTCGCGCGGTGCGCGGGTACGGCGGCAGGTGTGGATTCGCTCATGCGCACCGGCGGGATGCGCACCACGTCGCCGATCTGCAGTTTGTAGTCCACGTCAATCCGTCCCTTATTCACGCGCACTTCGCCTTTGCGCACCACGCGATAGACCCATGATTTGGGTACGCCTTTGCACACGCGCAGGAGAAAATTGTCAATCCGCTGGCCGGATTCGTGCTCGGCGATGGTGTGCAGGCGCACGCGTAGGGTGCTGTTATCCACGTCGGAGTGGGAAGGGCGTGGGCGATGGGGCGTTGATAAATCGGTGGCTTTATTCATGGTTGGTTTAAAAAGACCAAATAAGTCGTTTAAAATCCTTGCGTAAGTGGTTCATTTTGCTATAATTTGCCTGCGTTAATCGTATCAGCAGAGCTTTTGTCCAAAAGCGTAACGCCAGTGGGCGCTGAAATGATATGACGGCACGGTGGGTCAAAACGTGGTTTGCACGTGATTGACTCACGCTGAACGCTATTGTAACGGGTTTAACCGATTTTTCCTTGATGTTTGATGCAATTGAGGCTGGCGATATTGTTTTTCTTCGCGGCTCATGGCATTGACATAAAAAACGGATGTCTAAAGCAAGAGTCTGCTGTGTGCTTATCGGGTATGTGGGGACTGTTGTGGACGCAAACACAGGTAATCAGTGTTAAACGGAAGAAAGATTTAATCGCTTCAAGCCGATAACGCAAATGGCGTGGTAGGGTTGATAAAATGCTTAGGGGCTTTTGAATAACAACAAAATGTTCTGCCCGAAGCACACGGTCTATTTGCTCGGTTCGACTGGAACGTAAGGTGAAACCAACAACAGATTTGACTCAAAAGCTCGAGTCTGCTTTTGGATGATTATATTGACAGCATTTTTTCGGTAAGCAAGTACTCACATCGATCGAAATCTAGATTGCCGATGGCATTCATGCTTTTTATTCGATATGAGCGTACGGCATCATCTGCTCGGCAAACCGCTGGGCATTCATCGTCTTCAAGTAATTGAATGATGTCTTTCTCACTCCGTTTTGTACGCGCCGTGTCGCGTTCAAGGCATGACGAGCGCCCCGTCGGGTGGGCGAATGACGGTGCATACCGCACCGTACGGAGTTTGAGACAATGAAACGTATGTTATTTAATGCCACGCACGCAGAGGAATTGCGCGTGGCGATTGTCGATGGGCAAAAGCTCATCGATATCGATATTGAGTCCTCGGGGCGCGAACAGCGCAAGGGCAATATTTACAAAGGGATTGTGACCCGAGTCGAGCCCTCTTTGGAGGCGTGCTTTGTCAATTATGGCGAAGAACGTCACGGCTTTTTGCCATTCAAAGAAATCGAACGCAGCCTGTTCAAAGAAGGCGTTGAACCGCGTTCGGCACGCATTCAGGACGTGATTTCCGAAGGTCGGGAGCTGATCGTTCAGGTTGAAAAAGAGGAGCGCGGTAACAAAGGCGCGGCTTTGACCACCTTCATTTCCTTGGCCGGTCGTTATTTGGTTTTGATGCCGAACAATCCGCGAGGCGGCGGCGTATCGCGCCGCATTGAGGGCGAAGACCGCCAAGAGTTGCGCGAAGCGATGAGCCAGCTCGACATCCCCCAAGGCATGAGCATCATTGCGCGTACCGCAGGGATTGGTCGCTCGGCTGAGGAATTGCAATGGGATATGAACTATCTGTTGCAATTGTGGCAGGCGATTGATGGTGCGGCACAGCCAGACACCAATGCACAAGGGGCACGCAGCAACCCTGCGCCGTTCCTGATTTACCTCGAATCCTCACTGGTGATTCGCGCGATTCGTGATTATTTCCAACCGGACATCGGCGAAATCCTGATCGACACGCAAGACATTTTTGAGCAAGCGCAATCGTTCATGAGCGTGGTCATGCCGCACAACGCGCACCGCGTGAAACGCTACACCGACGACATTCCGCTGTATTCGCGTTTCCAAATCGAGCATCAAATCGAGACCGCCTACGCGCGTACCGTACCGCTGCCATCGGGCGGCGCAATCGTGATTGACCACACCGAAGCATTGGTTTCCGTGGACGTGAACAGCGCCCGCGCCACCCGTGGTTCGGACATCGAAGACACCGCATTCAAAACCAATCTGGAAGCAGCCGAAGAGGTCGCGCGCCAACTGCGTCTGCGCGACTTGGGCGGTTTGGTGGTGATCGACTTTATCGACATGGAGTCATCGAAAAACCAAAAAGAAGTGGAAACGCGCCTGAAAGAAGCCTTGCGCTACGACCGTGCGCGCGTGCAAATGGGCAAAATTTCACGTTTCGGTTTGATGGAATTGTCGCGTCAGCGTCTGCGTCCATCGTTGTCCGAAGGCTCGCACATCACCTGTCCGCGTTGTAACGGCACGGGCGTGATTCGTGACATCGAGTCCTCCGCATTGCACGTCTTGCGCATTGTGCAAGAAGAAGCCATGAAAGACCACACCGCAGCGATCAATGTGCAAGTGCCGATCGATGTGGCGACCTTCCTGTTGAACGAAAAACGTTCGGAAATCCATTTGTTGGAACACCGCACGAAAACCAACATCATCCTGATTCCAAACAAATACCTCGAAACGCCACACTACAAACTCGATCGCATGCGTCACGATGACGAACGCCTTGAGTTGGTGCAAGCCAGCTACGCGCAGGTCGAGAAACCGGAAGAAGACGAAACCTACGCCAAACGCGAGCAACAAACCGCTGAGCGCCAAGAAGCCGTGGTTAAAGGCATCACGCCAAGCGCACCGGCTCCGGCTCCGGTCGAAGAAACCCGCGTGAAAGAGGTTGAAGTTGCGCCGAAATTGGGACTGTGGGCGCGTATTAAGAGCTTCTTTGGGGTCAAGCCAGAAGCCGCACCAGAACCAGAACCCAGCACGCAACGCCGCCGCAACACCCGAGGCAATGCCGGCAATCGCAATAACGACAATCGCCGCCAAGGGGATCGCCGTCGCAACAACCGTGACGATCGTGCAGGCAAGGCCGACGAAAAAACCGACAAATCCGTGAAAACGGAAGGCGATAAAACCGCCAAACCAGAAAACCGTGCAGAACGTCCAGCGCGCAATGAGCGCAAACCACGCAATGAGCGCAACGAGCGCAACGAACGCGTAGAGCGTACAGCTAAAGCAGCGGACGAAGCGGCCAGCAACAGAAAGCCGGAAGAAACCCGCACTGAAAACGGCGAAAACGGGGCGAGCGAATCGCGCAACCGTCGTCGTCGCGATCGCAATCGCAACCGCAACACCGAGTCAGGTCAAGAATCAATGGTGGCGGCGAATGTGACGGCCAATGCCGTTGAGGCCGAGTCAGCCGCATCCGCGACAGCTGCGGTGGTTGTAGCGCCAGCGGTAGAAGCGGTGATGGCACCGGCGGTGACAAGCGAGCCGATGGCAGCAAATGACGCGCCGGCTTCAGCTGAAAGCCATGAAGCTCGTGAAGCACGCGAGCCGCGTGAACGCCGTTCGCGCACGGGGCGTGATCGCCGCGATCGTCGCGACCGTCGTGAAAATCGTGAGCAACGCGAATCATTGGCACAGGACGGCACAGCGCCGGCTATGTCTGCCACAGCGGGGACGATTTCCGAGTTGATGCGTGAAGATGAACACGCCGCGCAAACCCATGCGGATTACGATCCGACACCGTTGGTGATTCAAGTACCTGCCATGGTTGCATCGGCAGCACCGGCGGTATCTGCTGCGCCAGTCATGTCGCCAGCACAAGCCGTAGCCGAAGTAATGGTTGAGTCCACGCCTGCGCACGTCGTGGCACAAGCCGTAGCAGCCGTGGCAGAGGCTCCTGTGGCCGCATCGGTGGTCAATGTTGAACCATCGGTTGAGGCCGTCGTGCAGCCGGTAGAACCAAGCGTTGCGTCTCATACGGACGAAGCCCTAACCGTGGCGGCGGATGTATCTGAGCTTGCCGTTGAGCCGGTGATTGAGTCTGCGGTTGAACCGGTGGTTGAGGCAATCGCTGAACCTGTTGCCGAGGTTACACCAGAAGCGCCGGTGGTTGTAGAACCGCAAACTGCGCCGACACCGGTGCAGGAAGCCTCGGTGGATCTGAATCAATTGTTGAGCCAAGCGGGCTTGGAGTTGGTGCAAACCGACGCTTCGAGCGTGAATTACTCAGCCGCAGCGGTTGCGCCGGTGCGCCAACACCCACCGCGCGAGCGCAAGCCGCGTGTGGTGCTGGATGAGGAGCCATTGCAATTGGTAGAAACGCAAAACGCTTAATCCTCATTTGAGGGGAGTTCGCACCGCAGTAGTATCAAAAGCGCAGAGTCATCTGCGCTTTTTTTAGGGCGCGAAGGGCGCGGAATTGCTGCGCTGGCGATTTCACAAAAAATTCATGCCAAAATCAGGCAAAGTAAAAATCAATACGGTACAATGAATCACCTGTTACTTTTTTAGGAGAACAACATGAGCATTTTCGGTACCATTATGTCCAAATTGGGTTTTGGCAAAAAAGAAGAAGAAACACCTGTAGTAACTGAAGTCGCCGCAACAGAAGTTGCAGCACCTGTCGTAGAACAAGCTGCTCCTGTATCAGTTGCGATCAGCGAAGTTGATGTAGTGAGCAAATTGAGCGAATTGGCTGCGAATAATTCTGAACAATTGAACTGGCAAACCTCTATCGTCGACATGATGAAATTGTTGGGTATGGACAGCAGCTTGGCTCATCGTAAAGAATTGGCCGCTGAATTGGGCTGCCCAGCGGATTTGATGCATGATTCTGCCAGCATGAACATCTGGTTGCACAAAACTGTTTTGCAACAATTGGCTGCAAACGGTGGCAATATCCCTGCGAGCTTGTTGGGCTAATTCGCTGCAACGTACCGCAAAACGCCACTCATCGAGTGGCGTTTTTTATGGCAGGGTGCCATGCAAACGACCATAATATTGGCTTTACCCACAAAACCTCATCATGAATTCGAACGTTTTTCCCATTCGCTACATCGAGCCGGTATTTCGCCCGCCGAGCGAGGCGCGCTCGCTGATTTTGCCTGTGACCAACGGCTGCTCGTGGAATCAATGCACCTTTTGCGAGATGTACACCGCGCCGCAGAAAAAATTCCGCCCGCGCACGCAGGATGAAATCGAAGCCGACTTGCGCAACGTTGCCGCACGCGGCGTGCCGGTGCGTCGGATTTTTATGGCCGATGGCGATGCGATGGCGCTGTCCACGCGCCGCTTGATGGCGGTTTTAAGCGCGATTCAAACGCATTTGCCGGATGTGCAGCGCGTCTCCACCTACTGTCTGCCACGCAACGTGGCCCATAAATCGGTTGAAGAGCTCAAAGAGCTGCGTGATGCCGGATTGCGCATGGTCTATGTCGGTTGCGAATCGGGCGACGATGAGGTGCTGCGCCGCGTGAATAAAGGTGAAAGCTACGCTTCCTCGCGTGAAGCGTTGACTAAACTCGGCGCGGCGAACATGACTCGCTCCGTGATGATTCTAAATGGTTTGGGTGGGACGGAGTTGAGCGCGCAGCATGCGTTGCATTCAGCGCAATTGATGAATGACACTCAGCCTGAGTTTCTCTCCACGCTGGTGGTCTCATTTCCGATGGGGATGGAACGATTCAAAGCGCATTTTCCGAATTACGAACTGCCCGATACGCTTGGATTGATGCAAGAATTGGGTCTGATGATGGCGCAACTGAATCTGAATGACACCATCTTTCGCAGCGATCACGCGTCTAATTATCTGGTGCTCAAAGGTACGCTGGGGCGTGACAAGGAACGCTTGCTGACGCAGATTCATCAAGCGGTCGCGCATCCCGAGCGTGCGAATCTGCGGGCGGAATGGATGCGTGGGTTATGAGGTGTTACGAAATGTATGGGGTTGTTTAAGATAAAAGAGTTTTTTTAATCAGATCGGGTTATGATTTACTCTGTTATCTATAATGGTTTTACTCACAAAATTCTATGCAACATTCACAACACCAAAACCTAGTCGGCTTCATCTGGAACATCGCCAACAAGCTTCGCGGCCCCTACCGTCCGCCACAGTACCGTCGCGTGATGCTGCCGCTGATTGTTCTGCGCCGCTTCGATCTGGTTCTGGCCGAAAACAAACAGAAGGTGCTGGACGAAAAAAAGCGCCTGGAAGACAAAGGCATCACTGGCCCAGCGCTGGAAAAGGCACTGTCACGCATCGCCGCCGAAGGCCGCAAGCAGGAGCTGTTCAACACCAGCGGTTTCACGTTTGAGAAGCTGCTAGGTGACGCACCCAACATCGCGGGAAACCTGATCGCCTACATCCAGGGCTTCTCACCACGCGCCCGCGACATCTTCGACAAGTTCGAGTTTGAAACCGAAATCGCCAAGCTGGACGAGGCCAATCGCCTATACCTGATCATCAAGGAGTTCTGCTCGGCAGACATCAACTTGTCGCCAAAGGCCATCACCAATCTGCAGATGGGCTACCTGTTCGAAGAGCTGGTGCGCAAGTTCAACGAGCAAGCCAACGAAGAAGCTGGGGATCACTTCACCCCGCGAGAAGTGATCCGTTTGATGGTGCAACTGCTGTTCACTGGAGAAGAGGAGGTCTTTACGCCCGGTATCTCACGCAGTGTTTATGACCCAACTGCAGGCACGGGCGGCATGTTGTCCGAATCTGAAAAATACATGCTGGAAAAGAACCCTGATGCGAACATTCAGTTGTTTGGCCAAGAATACAACCCCGAGTCCTACGCCATCTGTTGCTCCGACTTGCTGATCAAGGATGAGCCGATCAACAACCTGATCTACGGCGACACGCTGGGCATCA
>CAZCDD010000048.1:0-9157 GCA_964497405.1 uncultured Hydromonas sp.
TACGGTGAAAAAAGCCGCTGATGTGGCCGAAGACGACATGATCTTGGACATCGGGCCTGAAACCGCTGAAGTGATTGCGGCGCAGCTCAAATCTGCTGGTACCATCGTATGGAACGGACCTGTGGGCGTGTTTGAATTTGACCAATTCGGTAACGGCACAAAAGTATTGGCAAACGCGATTGCCGAGTCGGATGCGTTCTCCATCGCTGGCGGTGGCGATACCTTGGTGGCGATTGCCAAATACGATATTGCCGATAAAGTCAGCTATATCTCAACCGGTGGTGGCGCGTTCCTCGAATTCTTGGAAGGCAAAAAACTGCCAGCAGTAGCGGCTTTGGAAGCCAAAGCGTAATTTCAGACAGCCCTGAGCCGATGGCGAGGGCTGTTTTCTATTGGGTTTAAATCTATTTTATTGAGGAGTGATTCATGACTAAAGTCTTAGAAGTCGTCAAAGCAGGCGTGGCCACAGGCGAGGATGTACAGAAAATTTTTGCATTGGCAAAAGAGGGCAATTATGCCTTGCCGGCGGTCAATTGCGTTAATACCGATACCGTGAACTCTGTGATCGAAGCCGCAGCCAAAGCCAAAGCGCCGGTGATCGTGCAGTTTTCAAACGGTGGTGCATCGTATTTCGCAGGTAAAGGTCTGAAACTCGAAGGTCAACAAGCCGCGATTTTGGGCGCGATTGCCGGTGCAAAATATGTGCACGCGGTCGCGGCGGCTTACGGCGTGCCGGTGATTGTGCACACCGACCACGCGGCGAAAAAACTCTTGCCTTGGATTGACGGTCTGTTGGACGCGGGTGAACAATTCTTTGCAGAAACCGGTAAACCCCTGTTCTCATCACACATGCTGGACTTGTCCGAAGAGTCGCTTGAAGAAAACATCGAAATTTGCGAACAGTACCTCAAGCGCATGGACAAAATGGGCATGACGCTGGAAATCGAATTGGGCTGCACCGGCGGTGAAGAAGACGGCGTGGACAACACCGGCATGGACTCATCAGCGCTGTACACCCAGCCAGAAGACGTGGCATACGCGTACGAGCGTCTGAGCAAAATCAGTCCGCGTTTCACCATCGCTGCATCATTTGGTAACGTACACGGCGTGTACAAACCAGGTAACGTGCAATTGACCCCGAAAATTTTGGACAACTCACAAAAATATGTGTCTGAAAAATTCGGCCTGCCAGCCAAATCATTGGATTTCGTATTCCACGGTGGCTCGGGTTCTACCCCAGAGGAAATCAAAGAAGCCGTTGGCTACGGTGTGGTGAAAATGAATATTGACACCGACACGCAATGGGCGAACTGGGAAGGTATTTTGAACTACTACAAGGATAAACAAGACTACCTACAAGGTCAGTTGGGCAATCCTGAAGGTGAAGACAAGCCGAACAAAAAATACTACGACCCACGCGTTTGGTTGCGTAAAGGCAGCGAATCAATGGTGGAACGCTTGATGAAAGCGTTCAAAGAGTTGAACGCCGTAGATGTGCTGTAACGACACGTCAACTCAGGGCGCACAGCGAATTTAATCGCTAAATCCTTGAGTTTACGGTAAAATATAGGTCGAAATTTTCGATCATGGGTTCGCCCAATGAGTCGTGTCTCATTGGGCGTTTTCCATTGCATATTCCCACTTTTGAAAGAGCATCATGACAGCCAACGCACTGTATGCCACCTCAATTAAATCCCTGCCTTTGCTGGCCAAAGGCAAAGTTCGCGACACCTATATCATCGACGACGATCACCTGCTGATGATTACCACCGACCGCTTGTCCGCGTTTGACGTGGTGATGAACGAGCCGATTCCGAATAAAGGTAAAGTGCTCAATCAAATGAGCAATTTCTGGTTCGCGCAGCTGCACGATGTGGTGCCGAATCACTTGACCGGCATTGATCCGACCACCGTGGTGGCACCTGAAGAGGTAGAGCAAGTGCGCGGCCGATCGGTCGTGGTCAAGCGCCTCAAACCGATTTTGGTCGAAGCGGTCGTGCGCGGCTACATCATCGGTACGGGCTGGAAAGATTACCAAGCCACCGGCAAAGTCTGTGGTATCGAATTGCCAGCGGGTTTGCAATTGGCCGAAAAATTACCGCAACCGCTGTTTACCCCCGCCGCGAAAGCCGATGTGGGCGAACACGATGAAAACATCAGCTTCGCTGAAGTCGAGCAGCGCATCGGCAGCGAGCTGGCACAGCAAATCCGCGACGTGAGCTTCGCGTTGTACCAACGCGCCGCCGACTATGCTGCGACCAAAGGCATTATCATCGCCGATACCAAGTTCGAGTTTGGTCTGGACAAAAATGGCGTGCTGCACGTCATGGACGAAGTGCTGACCGCCGACTCATCGCGCTACTGGCCTGCGGACGAATACCAAATCGGCATTTCGCCGCCGAGCTATGACAAACAATACGTGCGCGACTACCTCGAAACGCTGGATTGGAACAAAACTCCGCCTGCACCGACCTTGCCGCAAAACGTGATTGACGCAACCGCGGCTAAATACCGTGAAGCCTTGGTCAAAATCACCGGTAACGATTTATCTGTATGAGCGTAAAGCGCATGGAGGCGCATGCTATGCGCCCTTGTGTATGGATCAAGGAATCATAATGAACACAACAACTCCCAATACTTCCGTGATGGTCGGCATCCTCATGGGCAGCAACTCCGACTGGCCGATCATGAAGCAAGCCGCCGAAATGCTTGAACAATTCGGCGTCGCGTATGAAGCCAAAGTCGTTTCCGCTCACCGCATGCCGGACGATATGTTTGACTATGCCGAAAGCGCACAGGCGCGCGGCATTCGCGCCATCATCGCCGGAGCAGGCGGCGCAGCACATCTACCCGGAATGCTCGCAGCGAAAACCATCGTACCGGTGTTTGGCGTGCCTGTGCCGAGCAAGTATCTGAGTGGCCAAGACTCGCTGTACTCCATCGTGCAAATGCCCAAAGGTGTGCCGGTCGCGACCTTCGCGATTGGCGAAGCGGGCGCGGCAAACGCGGCGCTGCATGCGATTGCCAACCTCGCGATGACCGATGCGGTGCTGGCGCAAAAACTCACCGAGTTTCGCGCGAAGCAGTATGAACATGCGGCAGGTATGGTGTTGGCTTAAAAATTTTTGGCTGTTTTAAGTTAAAAATTGGTTATTGATTGAGCGAAAATGCGCAGTGAGTGTTGAGGTAGTCCCCCTCGCCCACGAGTGGGAGAGGGGCTAGGGGAGAGGGTTTTAAAATGAGCAATATAGATTTTAAAACTCTGTTACACCAATATGCGAAGCAAATGCGTTCTCACCCCACTGATGCAGAGGCTTTGCTGTGGTATTACCTCAGAGCCAAGCGAATATTTGATGTGAAGTTTAAGCGGCAAGTTCCTTTGGGGCAATATATCGTTGATTTTGTCGCCAAAACAGAACGGATTATCATTGAAGTTGATGGTGGACAACACCATTCTGATAGCGATGTGGCGCGTGATGAATGGCTGAAAAATCAAGGTTATCAGGTGTTGAGGTTTTGGAATCACGAGGTTTTGACGCAAACGGAGTCGGTTTTGGAGTCTATTCGATTGTGCTTGTCTCAAAAATCACCCTCTCCCCCAGCCCCTCTCCCGCAAGCGGGCGAGGGGAGCTGAACAATAGTTATTTGAATTAATCTTATGATGAAATTACTAACACAAGCCATTTCACCTCCAGCCATTTTAGGCGTACTCGGCGGCGGCCAGCTCGGTCGGATGTTTGCACAGTCCGCGCAGGCGATGGGTTATGCGGTTTGGGTTTTAGACCCAGATGTCGATAGTCCGGCGGGGCAGTTAGCCAATCGCCATATTTGCTCGGCGTATGACGATGCGGCGGCATTGGCGGAGCTGGCGGCCAACTGCGCGGCGATCACCACTGAGTTTGAGAATGTACCGGCGGATGTGCTGCGAACGCTGGGGCAGTCCGTGCCGGTTGCGCCATCGGGCGATGCTGTGGCGATTGCTCAGGATCGCATTGTCGAAAAAGAGTTTTTGCAAAAAGGCGGCGTGGCCGTAGCACCATATGCGGTGATTCGCTCAGCGGATGAGTTGGCTGCGGCGCAAGCGCGCAGCGAATTATTTCCCGCAATTTTGAAAACCGCACGTTTGGGTTACGACGGCAAAGGGCAAATTTCGGTTAAAACGGCCGATGATTTGGCTGCGGCTTGGGCGCAGCTCAAGCAAGTGCCGTGCGTATTGGAGCAGCGTTTGCCATTGGCTTTTGAAGTGTCGGCCTTACTCGCGCGTGGTTGGGATGGCGAGGTGGCGCATTATGCTTTGGCGCAGAATGTGCACCGCGATGGCATTTTGCATACGTCAACCGTGCCCGCGCCAAATGCGTCGGATGAATTGACCACCGCGGCACAACAAGCCGCGCAAAAAATTGCCGAGGCGATGGGTTATGTGGGTGTGCTGTGCGTCGAGTTTTTTATCTTGCAGGATGGTTCGCTGGTGGCGAACGAGATGGCGCCTCGTCCGCATAATTCGGGGCATTACACCCAGAATGCCTGCTTGACCAGCCAGTTTGAACAGCAGGTACGCGCAATGGCAGGATTGCCTTTGGGCGCGACCTTCCAGCACAGCCCAACGGTGATGTTGAATATTTTGGGCGACGTGTGGTTTGATGCCAATGAAACACAACGCAATCCTGACTGGGCGGGTGTATTGGCTCAGGTCGATAGCTTTGTTCATCTGTATGGCAAAGCCGAGCCGCGCCGCGCACGCAAAATGGGGCATGTGAATTTCGTCGGCAAACGCATGGAAGCAGTGATTGAGCGTACTGAGGCAGCGATGCGAGTTTTGGGTTTGAGTGGTGGCGTACGTGACTAATGTGACGGATTCTGCGCGCGCTCAAGTGTTCTTGGCTGCTGAAAAATTAGCAGCGGGTGAGATCATCGGTTTGCCAACCGAGACGGTGTATGGTCTGGCCGCGGATGCGGCGCATCCATCGGCCGTGCGCGAGATTTTCGCGATCAAAAATCGCCCGAGCAATCACCCGTTGATCACGCACATTGCGGCGGATGCGGACATTGCTTACTGGATTGACGCTGCCCGCATGAGTGATGAGATGTGGCGTCTGACGCGCACTTTGATGGCGGCATTTTTCCCAGGGCCTTTGACTTTGGTGCTACCGAAAAATCCGGCGATCAATGATGTGGTGACGGGTGGTCAGGATACGATTGCCTTGCGCTCACCGAATCATGCGCTGTTTCAGGATGTATTGAGCCAGTTGGCGCGAATCAAAAATACGCCGAATGTCGGCATTGCCGCACCGTCGGCGAATCGTTTCGGACGGGTGAGCCCGACGCGTGAAGAGCATGTGCGCGCGGAGTTTGATGATGCGGTTTGGGTATTGGATGGTGATGCCTCGGTGATCGGTATTGAGTCCACCATCGTGGATTTGACTACAGGCGTGCCGCGTATTTTGCGTTTTGGTCATATCACGCCACAGGATATTGAACGTGTCACGGGTGTGGCGCCGTTTTTGCCTGAACATGCGCGTGCTGATGCGCCGCGCGTATCGGGCAGTCTGCTGGCGCATTATGCGCCGAGTACGCCGTTGGTATGGTTGGGGGATGCGTCGGATGCGCAGCCCAACGAATGTGCGCTGCTGTGTCATTCGTCTAATTTGGATGCGCAGCCGTATGCGCAAGCGATCTGTTTGCCCGATGATGCGGTGGGTTATGCGCGTGGTTTGTACCATGCGTTGCGTGAATTGGATGCGTGTCAGGCGCGGCGCATTGTGGTGGAGTGTTTGCCGAATGATGCGGCGTGGCGTGCGGTGCGCGATCGTTTGAACCGTGCGATTGTCGGGTCGAATTTGCCCGAAACGAATTGAATATATTTTGTATAGGTAATGATGATGAGTGAATCCGTGAGCCATGATGAATTATTGAGCCAGCCGTCCGAGCAGCCTGTGATTACGTGGGGCGATGAGATGGTGCTGGGCAATGCGCAGTTGGACGCGGTGCATCAGGAGATGACAGATTTGCTCAATCGTTTGGCGATGACGCCTGAGGCAGAGTTGCTCGGTGTGCTGGATGAGTGCATTGCACATACACGCGCGCACTTTGATCTGGAAGAGGGTTGGATGGCGCGTTTGAGCTTTCCCGCAGCCGGTTGTCATATCAGCGAGCACAATCAGGTGTTTGGCGTGATGCGTCAGGTGCGTGATTGCGTGGTCAACGGTGATACGCAGTACGCGTATGTTTTGGCCAAGGAGTTAGGCGCTTGGTTGCGTATTCATGCGAGTACCATGGACTATGCGCTGACCTATTTTATCGACTCGACCAACGCGGATTTGAGTCAGTCCGTCTCAGCGGATGAGGTCAAAAAAATCATCGGACACGATGGTTGTGGCTGCGGTAGCAGCTCTGCTGAGTAAAATTCTTCATTAGGCTTCAATGAACGGCTTATCCAATCGATAAGCCGTTCTTCATTGTTTATCCATAATTCCCATAAAAAGACGATAATTTTTTTGATAATTATGTAATAAACCGGTTACATTTTTGAAAAACTGGGAGTACAATAACTCGCACTGGATGGTGTTTAAGTGTGCAAATGAGTGGTTATTTTGGACATTTTGCACCTTTCGGCGAATATGACCGAAGCAATCGGCACGTCCGCGCAGAGTGCGCAATTTTTTGGAGAATGTACCATGAAGAAACTATTAACCTTGGGTTTAGCAGTTGCAAGTGCAGTAACCATGATGGCTTGTGGCGGCAAGCAAGCAGAGAAAAAACCAGCAGATGCGGCTCCTGCAGCCGGCGCAGCGCCAGCAGCGGCAACTCCGATGATCGGTGTGACGATTTATAAGTATGACGACAACTTCATGTCTTTTGTTCGTCGTGCGATTGAAACCGTTTCCAAAGACAAAGCCACTTTGTCTATGAACGACTCTCAAAACGACCAAGCGAAACAAAATAACCAAGTAGATACTATGATTGCCAAAGGCGCGAAATCATTGGCGATTAACTTGGTGGATCCACAAGCAGCCGCTACCGTGATCTCTAAAGCAAAAACGGCCAACTTGCCAGTGGTGTTCTTTAACAAAGAACCTAAAGCAGACGTTTTGGCCGCATGCGATAAATGCTGGTATGTGGGTACCAAATCTGAAGAATCTGGTATTTTGCAAGGTCAATTGATCGCCAAGCAATGGGCAGCGAACGTAGCCAAATGGGACAAAAATAAAGATGGCAAAATCCAAATGGTAATCCTCAAAGGTGAACCAGGCCACCCAGACGCAGAAGCACGTACTACGTTCATGCAAGAAGAGTTGAAAAAAGCCGGTATCGGCGTTGAAGTACTCGAATTGCAAACGGCGATGTGGGACACTGCTAAAGCGAACAACTTGATGGACGCATGGCAAGCCAAACACGGCGATAAAATCGAATTCGTCGTAGCCAATAACGATGGTATGGCGATGGGTGCACTCAACTCATTGCAAGCCAAAGGCTACTTCAAAGACGGCAAATTCATGCCAGTGGTCGGTGTAGACGCGATTCCTGATGCTTTGGCGAAAATCAAAACCGGTGAAATGGTGGGTACCGTATTGAACGACGCGAAAAACCAAGGTAAAGCGACTTTTGAGTTGGCATTGAACGCGGCAATGGGTAAAGACCCTCTGGCCGGCACTTCATGGAAACTCGATGGTAAAGCGGTTCGCGTACCATACGTGATCGTGACCAAAGACAATTTGCAAGTCGGCGAAGACGCTTACAAATAATTGAAACCACAAACGATGTCATTGCAAAGTGACATCGTTTTGTTTCATGCGAGACAAAAGAAGTTGCGGCCGATGTTGCCAACACAGCCGCAACTTTCATAAGTACAAAAGTCGGAGGGACTATGGCTGTTTCTGAAAATGTCCACAGCAATCAAAACCCCAATTACCTGCTGTCCATGCGGGGCATTTCAAAAAGCTTTCCGGGGGTAAAGGCACTGGATGATGTGCATCTGAATGTTCGTCCGGGGACGGTTCATGCACTCATGGGTGAAAATGGCGCGGGCAAATCCACGCTGATGAAATGTTTATTCGGTATCTACCATCCCGATAGCGGTGAAACCTTACTGGATGGTCAAAAAATTCAATTCACCAATGCCAAGCAGGCGCTCGAATCCGGCGTGGCGATGGTACACCAAGAGTTGAATCAAGTACGTCAGTCCTCCATCGTGGACAATATTTGGTTAGGGCGCTTCCCGAAAAAAGGTCTGTTCACAGACGAAGCGAAAGCCTACCGAGACACACAAGAGATTTTTAAATCGCTGGATATTCAGCTCGATCCGCACACCAAAGTCGGCGACCTGTCGGTTTCAGCAATGCAGATGGTTGAGATTGCCAAAGCGGTTTCATACCATTCCAAAGTTTTGGTGCTCGATGAGCCAACCTCCTCATTGACGGAGAAGGAAGTCGCGCATTTATTCCGCATTATCGATACGCTCAAAGAGCGTGGCGTGGGCATTGTTTACATCTCGCACAAAATGGAAGAGATTCTCAAAATTGCAGATGATGTAACGGTCATGCGTGACGGTCAGTGGGTGGCCACTGAGCGCGCGGAGAATCTGACCACGGATAAAATCATTAGCCTGATGGTGGGGCGTGATTTGACCCACCGTTTCCCGCCGAAAACCAATAAGCCGGCGGAAACCATTTTGGAAATCAAAGGTTTGACCGCGCTGAATCAACCATCGATTCAGGATGTGACGTTCAATTTGCATAAAGGTGAGATTCTGGGTGTGGCAGGGCTGGTTGGCTCCAAACGCACGGAAATCGTTGAAACCTTGTTCGGCTTGCGTCCGATCAAATCAGGTGAAGTGCTACTGCATGGCAAAAAAATTCGCAACCGTGACAGCCGCGAGGCGACCGAGCACGGCTTTGCATTGGTGACAGAGGAGCGTCGTCAAACCGGTATTTTCAGTATGCTGGATATTAACTTTAACTCGACCATTGCCAATATGGGGCATTACGTCAAGTTTGGTTTATTGAGCGACAAGCAACGCGGCAAAGACACCCAATGGGTGATTGACTCCATGCGGGTGAAAACCCCGAGTCAAAAAACCCAAATTGGTAGTCTTTCCGGTGGTAATCAGCAGAAAGTGATTTTGGGTCGTTGGTTGCTGACTGGCCCTGAAGTTCTGATG
>CAZCDD010000049.1:0-8983 GCA_964497405.1 uncultured Hydromonas sp.
GCGATCAGGGTTTTGGCGGGATTGCGATTTGTATCGGTAAATTGACTTTGTACTCATTGGCCGCCGGTATTCGCCCGATCGAGACACTGCCGGTGCTGTTTGACTTTGGCACGAACAATAAAAAACTGCTCGAAGATCCGTTTTACCTTGGCGTGCGCCAACCACGCACCCGTGGCGCGAAGTACTACGAGATGATAGACGCATTCGTCACTGCGTTTAAAAAACGCTTCCCAGAGGCCACGATTCAGTGGGAAGACTTGAGCAAATCCACGGCATTTGAAGTGCTGGAGCGCTATCAAGACACCATCCCAAGCTTCAACGACGACATTCAGGGCACAGGTGCGATGGCGCTCGGCGGCTTGATCGCAGCGACCGAGCACGGTAAAAAACTGACCGAGCAAGTATTCCTCGTCAGCGGTGCCGGTGCGGGCGGTATCGGCGTGGCCTCGCAAATCATGTACGGCCTGATGCATTTTGGCCTGACGCAAGAGCAAGCGAAAGAGCGCATCTATGTGCTGGACTCACGCGGTTTGGTATTGAGCGATCGTCCGGGTTTGGAGTCATACAAGCTGCCGTTCGCTCATGACCGTGAAAAGCTGGTCGGCTGGAGCTATGCGACCGAAAATCCGAATATGATGGACACCATTCGCAATGCGAAAGTGACCGCATTGATGGGTTTGTCAGGTCAAGGCGGCTCATTCAGCCAGCGCGTGATCGAGGCGGTGATGGAAAACACACCGAATCCGATCGTATTTGCGCTGTCCAATCCGACCGATTTGACCGAGGTATTGCCCAAAGACGCGATTTGCTGGAGCGATGGCGCCGCGATTGTCGCCACCGGCAGCCCATTCAATCCTGTCGAATGGAAAGACAAAACCCACCAAATTGGCCAAGGCAATAACACCTTCGTATTCCCCGGCATCGGTTGGGGCGTGATTGCCTCGGGTGCGAGCAAAATCAATCAAGAGATGATGACCGCAGCCGCCATTGCCCTGTCCACACAGGTTACGCCAGCGCGTTTGGCTGAAGGTGCGGTGTTCCCACCGATTGCCCAGCTGGAAACTGTCACACAAGTGGTGGCGCACGCGGTCTCCGAAGCGGCATTCCAATCCGGTGTGGCCACGCATACGCCTGAATACGCGGAAAGCTATTTGGCACAACCCAACTGGAAGCCGATTTATCCGATTTTCGTGCCCGATAATGACTGATAGCAGCCGATAATAGCGGATATGGACAAAAAAGGCGACCCTAGGTCGCCTTTTTGATCGAAGCAAGATGAATCAGGTAATCACATTCGGTGCCGTACGGCCGGTCAATGCCACGATGTCCGAGATTTGATACGCGGTTTGGATCAGTTCTGCCAGCGCGGCTTGCGTGTCGCCACCGTGTTGGGCCGGATCGGCTTGATATTGCTCAATGTACATGCGAATGGTCGCACCGACCGTGCCCGTGCCCGACAAGCGATAGACGATGCGCGAGCCATCGGTAAATAATACGCGCAGCCCTTGATTGTGCGACACCGAGCCGTCGATCGGGTCGTGGTAGCTGAAATCATCGGCAGATTGCACCGTCAGTGAGCCAAACTGTTTGCCCGCGAGCGCAGGCAATTGCGCCTTGATGTGCGCCATGACCGGATTGGCTTTATCGGTTTCAATTTCTTCAAAATCATGGCGGGTGTAGTAGTTTTGACCGAACTGCGCCCAGTGCTGTTCGAGCAAGGATTTGACCGACACACGGGTTTTCGCCAAAATATTCAACCACAGCAATACCGCCCACAAACCATCTTTTTCACGAACGTGATTCGAGCCCGCGCCGGCGGATTCTTCACCGCACAGGGTAATGCGGCCTGCGTCCAGCAGATTGCCAAAAAATTTCCAGCCGGTTGGCGTTTCAAAGCATTCAACGCCCAGTTTTTGCGCCACGCGATCCACCGCTGCACTGGTCGGCATGGAGCGCGCCACACCGCTGATACCGCCGGCGTAAGCCGGTGCCAGTTGCGCATTCGCGGTCAAAACCGCCAATGCGTCCGATGGTGTCACCGCAATACCGCGACCGATAATGAGATTGCGGTCACCATCGCCGTCTGAAGCAGCGCCGAAATCAGGTGCATCCGCACTCATCATCAAATCGTACAACTCTTTGGCATGTACCAAATTCGGATCAGGGTGATGACCGCCAAAATCCGTCGATGGCGTGCCGTTAATCACCGAGCCCTTGGCTGCGCCGAGGATGTCCTCGAAAATCGCGTGTGCGTATGGGCCGGTCACGGCATGCATGGCATCGAATTTCATGGTGAAGCCGCTGGCGAACAACGCACGAATGGCGTCAAAATCGAATAACTCCTGCATCAATTGCACATAGTCGGTGACCGAGTTGATGATCTCGACGCTCACGTCACCAAGCAGGGTGGTGCCGATCTGGTTCAAATCCACATCGGCACAATCCGCCGCGGTATAGCTGCTCACGGTTTGCGAGTAGGCATAAATCGCATCGGTGATTTTCTCTGGCGCTGGACCACCGTTGGCCATATTGAACTTGATACCGAAGTCGCCATCGGGTCCACCGGCATTGTGACTGGCCGATAGAATCACGCCACCGAATGCACCGTATTTGCGGATGATGTGCGACACGGCGGGTGTGGACAGAATGCCGTTTTGACCGATGAGAATACGCGTGAATCCTTGCGCCACGGCCATTTTGATGACCAGTTGAATCGCCGTATCGTTGTAGAAACGCCCATCGCCGCCGATCACCAGTGTTTTACCGGCAAAGCCGTCTTCTGGCTTGACCGCTGCAAAAATCGAGGCGACAAAGTTGGCCAGATAGTGCGGTTGTTGGAACACAGTGACTTTTTTGCGCAGGCCGCTGGTGCCGGGCTTTTGTCCTTCAAACGGCGTGGTATTGTGGGTGAGGATATTCATTCTGCTGTTTTCCCAAGGGGTTGATTAAAACAAACGTTTGTATTCGAGCGCGGATTGCGTCCAACCAACATCGGTTGCCATACCTGCTTTTTGGATGCTTTGCCACAGTTTCGGTTGTGCATACAGTTGTTTCATGCGTGAAACTGCGGTGATGATGCCATCGGCGCTGATGTCGTGGCATTGAATCCCTGTTGCCACGCCGGCGCTCACCGATGCATGGTTCGCGTCAATGATGGTGTCGTTCAAGCCGCCCACGCGGGTGACAATTGGCACGCAACCATAACGCAAACCGTACAATTGCGTCAAACCACATGGCTCAAAGCGACTTGGCACGAGCAGGCCGTCACAGCCCCCCTGCATCAGATGCGAGAGTTGCTCATCGTAGCCAGTGTGTACGGCGATGTGTGTCGGATGTTTATGATGCGCGGCGTACAATGCCGCTTCCATGCCCGGATCGCCCGAGCCGAGTATGACCACGCGCACGTCCATGGCAACGATGGCGTCTAAACTTTGAATCAGCAAATCCATGCCTTTTTGCCACGTCAAACGGCTGACCACGCAGAGCAACGGCGCGTCGCTGTGCGGGATGTTGAAGTGCTGCTCCACCGCTTGCTTGTTGATTTGGCGCTGTTTGAGCTTGCTGGCCGTGTAATTCGCCGCCAAAGCAGGGTCTTTCGCTGGGTTCCAGATCTGCGTATCAATGCCGTTGACAATGCCGCTCAAGGCGGAGCCGCGCGCACGCAACAAGCCATCCATCCCCATGCCACCGGCGATGGTGGTGATTTCCTGCGCATAGCTTGGGCTGACCGTGGTGATGTGGTCGCTGAACAAAATCCCTGCTTTGAGGAAGCCAACGCCGCCGTAGTATTCCACACCTTCGGTTGAGAAGGCGTGCCCTGGTAAGCCAAGGAAGCCGAACATATGTGCGGAGTATTGCCCTTGGAACGCCAGATTGTGGATGGTAATGATGGTTTTCGGCCGGTGTTTGCCCGCGCCGAGGTAATGCAAATAGGTCGGCGCCAACGCCGTTTGCCAGTCATGCACATGCAGCACATCTGGACGGTAATCGATGTGCTCGTATGCGCCCCATGACAGTTGTGCCGCCATTAGCGACAAAGCGGCAAAGCGGGTCGGATTATCCCACCAGTCATTGCCTTCGTGATCCAAATACGGATTACCGTCGCGCGCGTACAAATGAGGGGCATCCAATACCAGCAAATCCATGCCGTGTACGGTGGCCGACCACAGGCGTGCATCGCCCCAGAAAAAACCGTGGGTTTCCAGCCAGAGTTGGGGCGCATCTTCGCCGCTCAATTCATTCAACGCCTGCATCACACGTGGGTAGCCGGGCACCAGTGTTTTCACGTGTACGCCTTGCTCTTCCAATGCTTGCGGTAATGCGCCCACCACATCGGCCAGACCACCGGTTTTGATCAATGGATAAATTTCAGAAGCAGCTGCGAGCACTTGAATCGGAGCGGATTTGCGTGTCGTGGTTTTTTTGACGGTTGCTGGTTTTGCGCTCGTGCTGGCCGGTTTGCGTGGCGCACGAGGGCGTTTGGCTGGGGCTTCAACAGGGGTTTCGACTGTGGCTACCACCGCGCTATCGACGATGGGCGTGGCCTCTACGGCAGGTTTTTTGCGAACCATAATACTCCTTGGGAGGTTTTTAACAAGGCATGCACAGACGCGACAACGGCGGGCATGCATTTGCCCGCCTCTGCATCCGTCATGCGCGATTATTTCAATGCATCAATCATTTTTTGCGTAACCAAACAAATACCTTTGCTGGTGCGGCGGAAGCGCTGTGCGTCCAATTCTGGGTCTTGACCAATCACCATACCTTCAGGAATCACCACGCCACGATCCACCACAACATTGGAGAGGTGAACATCGCGGTGGATGATGACTTCTGGCAGGATAACCGAGTTGGTCACCGTACTGTATGAGCGCACCAAAACACCGGTAAACAGTAAGGAGTGATTCAAAGTCGCGCCAGAAATAATACAATTACCAGACACCATTGAGCTGATGGCTTGACCACGACGACCCGGCTGATCGTGTACGAATTTGGCCGGCGCAGTGATTTCGTTGTAGGTCCAAATCGGCCAGTTTTGATCGTATAAATTCAATTGTGGCACGGTCGCCGTTAAGTCAATATTGGCTTCCCAGTAGGCATCAATCGTCCCAACATCGCGCCAGTAATGCGTGCTTTCATCACGATTGGTGACGCAAGATTTAGAGAAACGATGCGCCACGGCTTTACCATTTTTGACCAAATGCGGGATGATGTTTTTACCAAAATCATGTTCAGAGTGCGGATCGGCCGCATCTGCACGCAAAATTTCGAGCAAAAACTTGGTATCAAATACATAAATACCCATAGAGGCCAGCGCCATATCCGGATTATCTGGAATACCTGGCGGATCGGCTGGCTTTTCAACAAAATCAATGATCGTGTCATGCTCATCCACATGCATCACGCCAAAACCGGTGGCATCCATACGCGGCACTTCAACGCAACCGAGGGTCACGTCTGCGCCAGAATTCACGTGTTGTTCCAGCATGATTTCGTAGTTCATCTTGTAGATGTGGTCACCCGCGAGAATCACGATGTATTTCGGACCGTAGCCTTCAATGATGTCGATATTTTGATACACCGCATCAGCCGTCCCTTGATACCACGATTCTTCGTCAATGCGTTGGCTTGCAGGCAGAATATCAAACCCTTCATTCCGCTCTTTACGCAGGAAGGTCCATGCTTGCGTCATGTGGCGAATCAAACTATGGGCTTTATACTGTGTGGCCACACCGATGCGACGGATACCAGAGTTGAGCGCATTGGACAATGCAAAGTCGATGATGCGCGTTTTCCCACCGAAATAAACCGCTGGCTTGGCACGCGAGTCGGTCAACTCCAACAAACGCGAACCGCGACCTCCTGCCAAAACAAAAGCCATGGCCTCTTGTGCCAAGTGCGGGTAGTAACTGCGATCGGAAAGCTTACTGCTCATCATCTTCTCCTTATGTCAATAATTCGCGCACTACTTGGAATAAGTCTATGTGCGCCACTCAAAAATCAGGGTTGCCAACGGTGGTAGGCATAGGGTCAAAACATGCTCAATATGCAACGGTGGCGTATGTACCGGTCGATGCGGTGCGAGGCTGATCGGCGCATTGGCCTCAACCTTAACCGCTTGCAATTGCGGCCATGCGCGGCTATGCGCCTGCACTTGCCCCAGATTACCCATACCAGAACCGCCGTAGGTGCCAGCGTCGGTATTGATTACCTCACGCCAAACACCCGCATGCGGCACGCGGATTTCGTAGCCGTGGTGCGGTGTCGGTGTCAAATTAGACACCACCAGCACCTGCTGATCGGTGGTTTGCCCTCGGCGCAACCAAGAAAAGACTGAATGATCACGGTCATCTACCACGCGCCATTCAAAGCCATCCCAGCTATGCTCGCGCTCGTACAGCGCCGGCGCATTGCGATAGAAATGATTGAGGTCGCTGATCAGGCGCTGCATTCCGGAATGCTCGTGATACTGCGTTAAATGCCAATCCAGACTTTGGTTTTCATTCCACTCGGCGCGTTGCGCAAACTCCTGCCCCATGAACAACAGCTTTTTACCCGGATAACCCCACATATAGGCGTAGTAGGCGCGCAAATTAGCGAATTTTTGCCAATCGTCGCCATGCATCTTATGAATCAGCGAGCTTTTACCATGCACCACTTCATCGTGAGACAACGGCAGAACAAAATGTTCGCTGTAGGCGTACATTTGATTGAACGTCAGTTTGTCGTGGTGGTATTTGCGGAAAATCGGATCGAGGCTGAAAAAATCCAGCGTGTCATGCATGAAGCCCAAATCCCATTTGAAATTAAAGCCCAAGCCACCGTGCATCAGATGCTGCGATACTTTCGGGAACGAAGTCGATTCCTCGGCGATCATCAGTGCTGAAGGCACTCGTTCGTGAATGATTTGATTGAGTTTTTTGATAAAGGCAATGGCTTCGATGTTATCGCTGCCGCCTTGCTGATTCGGCTCCCATTCGCCTTGCTTGCGTGAATAGTTCAAATGCAGCATCGACGCCACCGCATCCACCCGCAAACCATCCAGATGGTAATGTTCCAACCAGAACAGTGCGTTATTGATGAGGAAGCCGGCGACCTCGCCACGACCAAAATCATAAATCGCAGTATTCCAGTCCGGATGAAAACCTCGGCGACGATCTGAGTGCTCATACAATGTGCTGCCGTCAAACATCGCCAAGCCATGTGCGTCGGTCGGGAAGTGGGCTGGAACCCAGTCCAAAATCACGCCAATGCCCTGCTCATGCGCATGATTGACCAGTCGCGCAAAACCGTCTGGCGAGCCAAAGCGTGCCGTTGGCGCATACATACCGATTGGCTGATAGCCCCACGATGCGTCCAGCGGGTGCTCGGAAACTGGAAGCACCTCAATATGGGTAAATCCCATGTCTTTGGCATAGGCAACCAAGCGTTTGGCCAACTCATCATAACTTAAAAAGTGGCCATGTTCATCACGCTGCCACGAACCCAAGTGCACTTCATAAATACTGATCGGCTGAATATATGGATTACGCTGATTGCGCTGCGCCAGATAATCGGCATCGGTCCATTGAAAATCGTGAATATTGAACACTTTGGACGCATTGGCCGGTCGCAGTTCGCCCGCAAAAGCGTATGGATCGGCTTTGAGCGGCAGTAGCTGCCCATGCTGATCATACAGCGCATATTTATACACAGTGCCTTCATCCAAACCGTTGATGAATAGCTCCCACAAGCCACTGTCGGCATGTCGGTGCATGATATGAGCTTGAGTGTTCCAATTATTAAAGTCGCCGACCACAGAGACCTGTGTGGCATTGGGCGCCCAGACGGTGAAGTAGGTACCGCCATCGCGCACATGCGCACCCATTTTGTCGTAGAGATTGAAGTGGGTGCTTTGAGCAAATAGATAGCGATCCAGCTCACCTAAAAAAGTGGGCAAACCGCCATGCATCGCATCGCTCTGGGGTTTAGATTGAGGCACATCAGTGCCCGTCTCGACCGGCGGCTGAACTGCGCCAGTTGTTGGTTTATGAGCCTGATTAGACATGACCACCCCCAATTTTTTTCTTAGACATGACTGAGATGTCTAATTTTATGTCTATGGGCTTAGTGTACACCTTTGAAACGGCTGTGCCAACCCTTGATTGGCACAGCGTGCACACGCAGCTCGGTTTTTACCGTTCGTCACGTGGCATACGGTGAATTTAGGCGACCGGAATACCCCAAATTTCACGCGCATACTCGGCAATGGTACGGTCGGACGAGAACCATCCCATATTCGCCGTATTCAAGATGGCTTTTTTCTGCCATTGTTCCTGATCCCGCCACAACGCATCCAGCTCGCGTTGTGCTTGTGCATAGCTGACAAAGTCCGGTGCCACGAGGAAATGGTCGCTGTTGTACATGGATTCAACCAGTCCGGCATAGCGGTGCTGATCGTTCGGTGAGAATACGCCGCCAGCAACCGCATCGAGTACATCTTTGAGCGCCGGAATGGATTCAATGGTTGCACGCGGGTTGTAGCCGCTCACCCGCAGATTTTCGACTTCCTGAGCGGTCAGGCCAAAAATCTTGATGTTGTCCGCGCCGACGTGCTCCAAAATCTCAACGTTGGCACCATCCAAAGTACCGATGGTCAAAGCGCCGTTCAGGGCAAACTTCATATTACCCGTACCGGAGGCTTCCAGACCGGCAGTAGAAATCTGCTCGGACAAATCCGCCGCTGGCATGATGATCTCAGCCGCTGAAACATTGTAGTTCGGGATAAATACCACTTTAAGCAAGTCACCGACGTTCGGATCGTTGTTAATCACATTACCCACATCGTTGATCAGATGGATGATGGATTTGGCCTGCCAGTAGCTCGCCGCAGCCTTACCAGCAAACACTTTGACGCGTGGAACCCAGTTTTTATGCGGGTTAGCACGAATGTCATTGTACAAAGCGATTGTTTCAAAAATATTTAAATGCTGGCGTTTGTACT
>CAZCDD010000050.1:0-8784 GCA_964497405.1 uncultured Hydromonas sp.
CTGTACCGCGCGGCGCATTCGCTTGGGTAACCAAACGTTTAATGGGCAAAGTCGGTATACCGCTGGTGGCCACCAACCGCATCAACACCCCCGAACTGGCCGAGCAACTGCTGGCCGAAGGCGCGAGCGATATGATCTCGATGGCGCGCCCGTTCCTCGCCGACTCGCAGTTTATGGTCAAAGCACGCGAAGGTCGCGCGGATGAAATCAACACCTGTATTGGCTGTAACCAAGCCTGTCTGGATCACACCTTCGCCGGTAAAGTCACCTCGTGCTTGGTCAATCCGCGTGCCTGCCACGAAACCATTTTGCAGATCAAGCCGACGACCACACCGAAAAAAGTAGTCGTCGTCGGCGCAGGGCCTGCCGGTTTGGCATTCGCCACCACCGCAGCCGAACGCGGTCATCACGTCACCCTGATCGAAGCCTCGGACAAAATCGGCGGCCAGTTCAATATCGCCAAAAAAGTGCCGGGCAAAGATGAATTCAACGAAACCCTGCGCTATTTTGCTCGCCAACTCGAATTGCGCGGCGTAAACGTACAGCTCAACACCCGCGCCACGGTCGATATGCTGGTGCAGGGCGGCTACGACGAAATCGTCTTGGCCACCGGCATTGTGCCGCGCACCCCAGCGATTGAAGGCGTGCATCATCCCAAAGTCATGAACTATCTGGACGTGCTACGCGACGAAAAACCGGTGGGTAAAAACGTTGCCATCATCGGCGCAGGTGGCATTGGCTTTGACGTGGGTGAGTACATCACGCACCACCACGGCGCGCATGTGAATCAGCTCGAATCCTTCTACGCCGAGTGGGGCGTGGACACGACGCATGCCACCGCGGGTGGTTTGCGTCCACCAGCGCCACCTGCGCCGGAGCGCAACGTTCACCTGCTGCAACGCAAAGCGAGCAAAGTCGGCGATGGCTTGGGCAAAACCACCGGCTGGATACACCGCGCGTCGCTCAAAGCGCGCGACGTAGAGATGGTTGCGGGTGTGCAATACGACCGCATAGACGATGCCGGTTTGCACATCACCGTCAATGGTCAATCGCACACCTTGCCCGTCGATAACGTCATCATCTGCGCAGGGCAGGAGCCATTGCGCGAGCTGCAAGCGGGCTTGGAAGCCGCCGGTTGCCGCGTGCATTTGATCGGTGGCGCAGATGTGGCGGCAGAGCTGGACGCGAAACGCGCGATCAAGCAGGGCACGGAGCTGGCCGCCAGCTTTGATCTGGAGAAAAAAGACGAAGCGCCCGCCAGCGTGCCAGCATTGTCCAAACAATCCACCGTCAAAACCCTACTCGCCAACGATGCTGCCAAAGCCATTTTGGAAAAACACCTGCCGGGCTTTTCCGCACATCCACAGTTGGCGATGGCCGCCGAAATGCCGCTGGCAACCGTGGCGCAATTTGCCCGTGGTTTGATCAGCGATGAGGTTTTGAACAACATAGATACCGAATTGCAAGCCTTGTCAAAAGCGCCTGAAGTGACCCAAAACGTCGAACCAGCCGCAGCAACGGTTGTAAATGTTGAAACAAAAACCAACGAATACTTCAGCATCAGCGTAGAGTCGGGCGTGGCGCATCTGCAATTCACACGCGCGAACCAGCTCAACACCATGACGCCGCAGTTTTTCCCACTGTTGCGCGACGCGGTACGCGAGTTGGATGCCAGCGGTGAAACGCGTGCGCTGGTCATCAGCTCGACCGGCAAACATTTCTGCGCAGGCATGGCGCTGGACGTATTTGCCAATCTCGGCGACGCATTCAGCACGCAAACGCCACGCGACCGTCTCGGTTTCCAAAACGGCTTGTTGGCGCTGATGGAGTGTTTCAACGTATTGGAACACGCGCGCTTTCCGGTGATTGCCGCCGTGCAGGGCGGTTGTATCGGCGGCGGCTTGGATTTGGCCGCAGCCTGCGATATCCGCGTGTGCTCGTCCGATGCGTTCTTCTCACTGCAAGAAACGCAAATCGGCATGGTTGCGGATTTGGGCGTATTGCAACGCCTGCCAAAAATGATCCCGCTCGGCGTGGTACGTGAAATGGCCTACACCAGCGAACGCATGCCGGCTGAACGCGCCTTGTCCGTCGGCTTGGTCAACGCCGTTTTACCGGATGCCGCAGCCACGCTGGAACATGCGCTGAAACTGGCGAAATCCATCGCCGCCAAATCACCAGCCGCCGTGGCGGGCTGCAAAACCGCGATCAACTACGCGCGCGACCACAGCACCGATGAATCCTTGCGCCACATGGCCGTGCTGCAAAGCGCGATGTTTGACCCAGCGGAAATGGCCGAAGCCGTCGCCGCGTGGCAGGGCAAACGCGATGGGCAATACGCGCCGCTCAAACCATTGGTGAATTTGCAGGGCGCAGCGGAAAAGTCTGCCGCATCATCTACCCAAGCAACCCCTACCGCTGAAACCAAACCTACCGCACCGCGTTTTTCCATTGAGTCTACGGTGAAAGATTTGCTCGAAGACGAATCGGCAAAAGCGACACTTGAGCAGCACTTACCGGGCTTTTCTGCACATCCACAAATTGCCATGGCAAAAGCCATGTCACTGGCGACGGTGGCTAAATTCTCCGGCGGCATGATTACCGACGAATTGTTGCAAAAAGTCGATGCCGCGCTTAAAAAAATGTAAAGCGACACTGTATAGCAGCACTGTAAATCGCTTGTGGTTAACAGATAAAATGAATGCATGAAGGTAAAACAGACGGTAGAAACACTCGCATTGCTCGGTTTGTGGCCGATCCTATTGCCACAAGCCCTGTACACGCACGCCGTCACGCCGCGCCTGCCTGAGCCGGAAGGCGCGCGCGAAGGGCTGTGCGGTGATGCGGCGAAAGCGCCGTTGCGCCTATTGATCGCCGGTGATTCGGCGGCGGCTGGCGTGGGCGTGGCGCATCAAGACCAAGGTTTAAGCGGTCGCGTGGTCAACGTTTTGACCGATGATTATCAAGTCGCATGGCAGCTACACGCGCAGTCGGGCGATACCACGCCGGATTTGCTCGCGCGTTTGAACGACCTACCTGAACAGATATTTGACGTAGCGGTATTATCAATGGGGGCGAATGATGTGCTGTCCCGACGGAGTGTGCGCACATGGGCGGCGCAACAGCGGCAATTGATCGCGCTGCTGCACGAGCGTTTTGGTGTGCGTCACATTGTGTTTTCCGCCGTACCACCGATGCACGAATTTCCAGCACTGCCGCAGCCTTTGCGCTGGTTCATCGGGCTGCGCGCGCAAAACTTCAACGCCGCTTTACGCGAACTGCTCCGTGAATTCCCACAGCATCAGTTATTTCAAATGAATTTTGTTGCCGGCGAAGGGGTGTTGGCCAGCGATGGTTTTCACCCAGGTTGGGGCACGTATTTGTATTGGGGCTATGAGCTCGCGCAGATCTTCAAACTCAGATTTCCAGCAGCAAAATAAACCGGTATAACAGGCATAAAAAAATCCCAGTCGTTTGACTGGGATTTTAAGTCCTTGGTGCCGAGGGAGGGAATCGAACCCTCACTCCTTTCGGAACCGGATTTTGAGTCCGGCGCGTCTACCAATTCCACCACCTCGGCGTGAGAACGACATTGTGCCAAAACTTGCTTGTGGATGCAAGTGTTTTTTACAAAACTGTTACTTTTTCATCGCGCCGAACATCACTTTGCCCAACTCCACGCCCCATTGGTCAAAGCTGTTGATATTCCACACCACGCCTTGCAGGAAGGTTTTGTGCTCGTACAGCGCGATCAGCGCGCCCACTGTATGTGGCGTGAGCTTGTTCAGATGCAGACGTGAGCTTGGCTGATTCGCAGGGAAACGGCTGTACGATGGCTTTTTCTCCCATTCGCTACGCAGGCTGTCCGGCAATGCGGCAATGCCGTAGGCGAGCGCGTCCGATTGCGCTTGCGCAAACAGCAATAGATCCGCCTCACGGCTGTCGCCTTCGTAGGCGGCAGGCAGGCTCGGTTCTATGCTGATGATGTCCAGCGGTACGCGCACGCGACCTTGATGCAGCAGTTGGAAGAAGCTGTGCTGCGTGGTGGTACCCAGACCGCCGAATAACACCGGCGCGGTGGCGTAATCTACGTCTTCGCCTTGTTTGTTGATGGATTTGCCGTTGGATTCCATTTCCAATTGTTGCAAATAGTCGGGCAGATAACGCAGACGCTCGGCATAGCTGATGACGCCATGGACTTGTGCGCCGTGGAAATTGGTGTACCACACGCCGAGCATGGCCAGCAGGGCGGGCATATTGTGGCTAAACGGTGCGTTCAGGAAGTGCTCATCCATTTCGTGTGCGCCATCGAGCAATTGCTGGAACTGTTCGGTACCTAATGCAATGGCGATGGATAGACCGATGGCGGACCAGAGTGAGAAGCGCCCGCCCACCCATTCTGGCAGGGTGTAGCAACGTTCTGTCAAGATGCCCCATGCGGCAGCGGCTTGGGTGTTGTTGGAGGTGGCGCAAAAATGCGCGTGTTTGACACCTTGGTCATCCGTCATGGATACGCCATAGTGTGCGCACAGCCATGCATGCGCAGCGGTGGCGTTGACCTGCGTTTCCATGGTGGAGAAGCTTTTGGACGACAAAATAAACAGGGTGGTTTCAGGGTTCAGGTCTTTGATGACGCGTTGCAGTTCGACCGGATCGATGTTGGCAACGAAGTGTACGCGCGGTTGTGCATGGTCGGCGAGTGCATGACAAATCAGACGGGGGCCCAAATCTGAACCGCCAATACCGAGGTTGACCACGTCGGTGATCGCTTGACCGGAGTGGCCTTTGATTTGCCCTGAGCGCACCGCCTCGGCAAAGCTGAAAAAGCGTTCGCGGGTAGCGACCACTTCGCTTGGAATCGCGCCGTTGGCGCCTTTGTACGAGCCGCGCAAGGCGACATGCAGCACTGCGCGATTTTCGGATGTATTGATGGTTTCGCCGTCAAACATGCGTTTTTGCCATGCGCGCCATGATTGTTCGTTCAATAATTGTTCAAACAGTATCAGGGTTTCGTCATTGACGTGGTGGCGGGAGTAATCCAGCGTTATGTCACAGGCTTGCAAACGGTAGCGTTCCGAACGCGCAGGGTCGGCTTGGCGCAATTGTTCCAAGCTGTGTTTTTTTAAATCACGATGATGGGTGTGCAGGGTTGGCCAAGCGGCGGTTTGAGTGGGATTCATAGCAATCCTTTTTGGGTAAACACGATTAACGGAGTTATGTGCAGTGCACAATAAAAGCCAAACTGCTGTGTCGTGAAACACGCGCACTTTTGAGATGAGGCCTTGATATGGGTTCATCTGTGCGTTATTTTGAGTATTCATTTTAGCGGAAAACGATTACCTGCGCGCAGCTATCTGCATATAAAAAAACCTGCGATTGACTCGCAGGTTTTTGGGTGTGCTGTTGAGACAACACGTCATATTGGGGCGGTTATTCAAGCGCGCGTTTGCCATTGTCATGCGGTACATCTTGGCGTTTCTTTTTGTGCTTGATGACCTGTTTGTCCAGTTTGTCCACAGCAAAATCAATGGCGGTGTACAAATCGGCCTGTGCATCTTCGGCGTGAAAGTCCTGACCGTTCGAGCGCAAGCTCAGAGAGGCTTTTTGTATGTGCTTTTCAACCGAGAAGATGGCTTTGACTTCCACCGCATGGTCAAAATGGTGTTTGACTCGTTCCAGTTTGGCAACCAGATGTTCACGGATGGCAGGCGTTACTTCAACGTGATGGCCTGTAAGTTGTACGTTCATACGAACCTCCTTTGAATCGGCGTATCGATCCGAACGGGTATTCCGACCGACCGCTTGTTGAAAAACCTTTTATTCTTGCTTACAGCATACCACGATGCGTCAGATTTGCAAGCCCGATAGCGCAATCATTTAAGAAATTAGCGTCGCTTGCGCGCGCCGCTGGAGTGCTTTTGAAAAAACGCGGCACAATCAAACTGTTAGCGCAAAAAAATACCCCAATATCCATAAATAATGCTATATTGACGAAATTTGGTGCATTGCACAAAAACAAAGCCATAATATATCCACACAGGAGCAAGCTTTATGAACAAACCTTGGTTGAGCCAATACGGCGAAATTCCAGCGGAAATCAATATCAATCAGTTCGCCTCGATTGCTGCGATTTATGAAGATGCGTTTGCCCGCTATGCACAACGTCCGCTGGCGATGAGTATGGAAAAAACCTTGACCTATGCCGAGGTGAAGGCCTATTCCGAGCAAGTCGGGGCATGGCTGCAACAACGGGGTTTGCAACAAGGCGATCGCGTTGCGGTGATGATGCCGAACTGTTTGCAATACGTTGTGGTTGTGGCTGCGATTTTGCGCGCGGGTTTTTGCGTGGTGAATGTTAATCCGCTGTACACCACCGATGAGTTGGAGCATCAACTCAAAGACTCTGGTGCCAAAGCGATTTTTATTTTGGAAAACTTTGCCGTCACCTTGGAGCACGCGCTGCCGCATTTGCCGGAGATGAAACACATCATTGTCAGCAAAATGGGCGATTTTCTCGGATTTAAAGGCTTAATCGTTGATTTTGTCCTCAAATACGTCAAGAAGATGATTCCGGCGTGGCGCATTGACCCCGCGATTTCCTTCAAACAGGTGTTAAGTGAGAGTCAAAATCTGAGCATGACTCCCGTCACCTTGACGCATGATGATCTGGCTTTTTTACAATACACTGGCGGTACCACTGGCGTGGCTAAAGGCGCGATGCTCACGCATGGCAACCTTGTGGCGAATGTGCTGCAAGTGACCGAATGGTGTAAAGAAGCGTTCAATGGCATGGATAAACAAGAGCAGGCGGTGTTCTTGCAAGCCTTGCCGCTGTACCATATTTTCGGCTTCACCGCCGGCGCGATGTACTGTATGCACATCGGCGGGCAAGTGCTGCTGATTGCTAATGCGCGCGACGTACACGCCATGATTGGCGACCTGCACAAACACGCGGTGCATGTGTTCCCCGCCGTAAACACCTTGTTTAACGCTTTGCTGCATCACCCTGAATTTAAGAAGATTGACTTTTCCAAACTGCGCGTCGCTTTGGGGGGCGGGATGTCGGTTCAACGCTCGGTCGCCGAAGAGTTCTATGCACAAACCGGCAAACCCATTATCGAAGCGTATGGCCTGTCTGAAACCAGCCCCGGTGCGTTGTTCAATCCAGTCATGGCGACTCAATACACCGGATACACCGGTTTGCCGCTGCCTTCCACCGACATTGCCATTTTGGATGACGATGGCCGAGAAGTGCCACTCGGTCAAACCGGCGAAATCTGCATTCGCGGGCCACAGGTGATGGCCGGTTACTGGCAGCGTCCGGACGAAACGGAAAAAGTCATGACCGCGGACGGTTATTTCCGCTCCGGCGATATTGGCGTGATGAATGAGCAGGGCTACGTCAAGCTGGTGGATCGCAAAAAAGACATGATTCTGGTGTCTGGCTTCAATGTCTATCCAAACGAAGTCGAAGACGTCGCAGTGACTTATCCGAAAGTGCTCGAAGCCGCCGCCATTGCCATGCCGCACGAACATTCCGGCGAAGCGGTGAAACTGTTCATCGTCAAAAAAGACGACAGCCTGACGGCGGAAGAACTACAAAACTATCTGAAAGAGCACTTGACCGGCTACAAACGTCCGAAAGTGATTGAGTTTCGTACCGAGTTGCCGAAGTCCAACGTCGGCAAAATCCTGCGCAAAGAATTGCGCGGGCAGTAAACTATAAAAAATCTCCACAGCAGGCCAGCCGCCCATGTTTGCACATGGGCGGTTTTGGTTTAAAAGGCATGATACAATGCGCCCTCATGTCCACCAGACAATCGCTGGCGCTGATTGGCAACGATCGCGCGGGAGGAAAGTCCGGACTCCACAGAGCACAATAGCGGCTAACAGCCGTCCGCCGAAAGCCCTCGGGTATAAGGCGAGGAATAGGGCCACAGAGACGAGCGTATTCAGTTACGGTGAAACGCGGTAACCTCTATTGGGAGCAACATCAAATAGGCACGCATTGAAGCGGCTCGCTGAGCGTGCGGGTAGATGGCTAAAGTGGTGCGGTAACGCATCGTGTAGAGGAATGATTGTCGTGGGGCGACCCATTACAGAATCCGGCTTATCGGTGGGCTTGAATGCATGAAATAAAAGGCTTCGCATGGAATGTGCGAAGCCTTTTGAATTTTTTGATTGAGCGAAATCACACCTCACCATTGAGCGCCTGCGCCGCATGCTGCGTATCATCCGGCGTGCCGACAAAGGCGATTTCGTCGCCTTCGTGCAAAATCGGATCGCTGTGTAAATCCAACACGTTCAGGCCGCGCATCACGCGTTGTACGCGCACGCGCCACGGCTCCAGCGGTAGGGTGCTCAGGTGCTGATCGAGCCACAAACTGTCTTCGGACAGGCGCACGACGCGCTCTTCGCCCGCCATTGGCGCTTTACTTTTCTTCGCCACCGCTTCGGGGGTGGCGCTGGTGGTGTCAAATGGATCGGACTCTTCGTCAAAATGCTGGCGCAGCAGGTCGTAGCGTCCGCGCCGTTGCTCGGCGATGAAGCCCAGCACTTCGTTCGCTGATTTCCCGAGGGTGAGTAGGGTTTGCGTGGCCAACACCAAGCTGCCTTCGAGCACTTCGGGTACGACCGCAACCGCTCCGGCTTGTTGCAGTTGCTCTAAATACGCATCATCGAGCGTGCGCACAATCACCGGTACATCGGGGTTGAGTTCGCGCATATGGTGCAGCACATGCAGCGCCGCACGCGGCTCGATGTAGGTGATGACCACGGCGCGCG
>CAZCDD010000051.1:0-8457 GCA_964497405.1 uncultured Hydromonas sp.
CTGGTCACGCAGTTGGAAAGCGTCAACCACTCGCTGAATATGTTGCTGGTCATCTCCACTGCCGCTCTGGGCGTTTGGCTGTGGCAACACGGTCAAATACAGGTCGGCGCCGTGGCAGCGGCCACGGCGATGGCGCTGCGTCTGAATGGTTTATCGCACTGGATCATGTGGGAAACCGCGCAACTGTTCGAGCAAATTGGTACAGTGCAGGACGGTATGAACACCTTGTCCAAGCCCCATACCATTTTGGACATGCCCAATGCACCCAATTTGCACATCTCGCGCGGCTCGATCGAATTCAAAGACGTGACCTTCCGCTACGATGAGCATAAACCACTGCTGGAACATTTGAACCTCACCATCGCACCGGGTGAGAAAATCGGCTTGGTCGGACGCTCGGGTGCGGGTAAAAGCACCATCGTTAATCTGCTGCTGCGTTTTTACGATCTGAACGATGGACAAATCCTGTTGGACGGACAAAACATCCATGACGTCACGCAAAACAGTCTGCGTCAACAAATCGGCATGGTCACGCAGGACACCTCATTGCTGCACCGCTCGGTGCGCGATAATCTGACCTATGGCCGCCCCGATGCCACGGACGAGCAAATGTTCCTCGCGGCCAAGCGCGCGCAGGCGCATGACTTCATCATGCAATTGAACGATCTCAAAGGACGCACCGGCTACGACGCACACGTCGGTGAACGAGGTGTTAAACTCTCCGGTGGTCAACGTCAGCGCATCGCCATTGCGCGCGTGATGCTCAAGGACGCACCGATTCTGTTACTCGACGAGGCGACCAGCGCACTGGATTCCGAAGTAGAAAACGCCATTCAAGAAAGCCTGTACGAGCTGATGGAAGGCAAAACCGTGATTGCCATTGCCCACCGCCTGTCCACCATCGCCGCCATGGATCGACTGATCGTGCTTGATCAAGGGCGCATCGTAGAGCAAGGCACGCACACCGAGCTACTTGACAAAAATGGCCTGTATGCCCGCCTCTGGGCGCATCAAAGCGGTGGATTTTTGGGCGAAGAATAAGTTCACAAAATAATAAAGGCGGGGAATCCCCGCCTTCAGATGGCTGGCAAACTTCCTTGATAACGGAATTCAATACGAACTCTAAGAAAGATGACGTCATTCCCGCGCAAGCGGGAATCCATAATACCAATGAAAACAACAAGTTAGATTTACGTCTGGATTCCCGCTTGCGCGGGAATGACGAGATTTTAATTACGGGATGACTCTGTCAACAGCCTCAAAGACGGGAAATCTCCACCTTTTTCATGCCCCAACACCAACGACATCAATGTTTTGCCATATCCGTCGGGCATACCTCACCATCACTCAAATGCTTCGCGGTTGTGGTAGGCGGACGATAGACGATTCCCTCATCCTGCCATTCCGGTTGCAGCGTAATGTGCTCAATTTTATGTTTATCACGCAGCATCAAGCGTGCCGATTCGAGCAAAATGGGCCAGCGCACATCGGATTTGAGCAACACATGCGCGGTCAACATCGGATGATCCGGCGACATATTCCAGATATGCAAATCATGTACGGACTCAATGCCTTCGACCTTGAGCAAATCCTCACCCACACCTTCATAATCAATATGCTCCGGCACACCATCGAGCAAATGCCAGCCGGATTCTTTAATCAAGCGCCAAGTCGAGTTGAGCAACAACACTGCCACCACCATAGACAAAATTGGGTCAATCGGCAACCAACCGGTAAACGAAATGACCAAACCCGCCGCAATCGCTGCCACCGAGCCGAGCAAATCGCCCATCACATGCACCAATGCCGCACGCGCGTTCATCGAGGTTTGATCACGCATCAACAACCACGCCACCAAGAGATTCACAAACAAGCCCAGCGTCGCCACCAACGTCACCGTTTCACCGGCGACGGGGGTCGGATGCACCAAACGGGTCACCGCCTTAAACACAATCCAGCCGATGATTAACAGCATGAACAACGCATTGACAAACGCCGCGACGATCTCCACCCGCGTATAACCGAAGGACAGTTTGGACGAGGCCGGTCGCATCGCAAAGCGCTGAGCAATGTACGCCAAGCCCAACGACGCCGTATCCGTCAACATATGCCCCGCATCTGACAGCAATGCCAGCGACCCTGAAGCAAAACTCGCGACAATCTCAACCAGTGCAAAACCACCCGTCAAAAACAGCGCAAAGCCAATAAACCGGCTCGCGGTGTAATGCATCTGATGCTGATGATGCGCATCGCCATCGTCGTGATGATGAAACATCGACATAAATACCCCCAATGATCTTTTAATTAAAAACTATTCGGCATCCTCGCCGATGTGCTCCAACATATTACCCAGCATCGTGCGAATGTGCGCATCGGTCAGGCTGCAATACACATGCTTGCCCACGCGCTCAGCATGCACTATGCGCGCCGCACGCAGCAAACGCAGATGATGACTGATCAGCGACATACTCAAATGCAGATCCTGCGCGATTTCACCCACAGCTTTAGGCGCATCCAAACACGCCAATACGATGCGTAAACGCGTCGGCTCGCCGAGCAAACTGAATACATCCGCCAACTGCTCTATATCCTGCGTATCATCCATAACCATTCACCTTGAAAATGTGGCGTGATTATACAACAATTGAACAATTATTCAACTGTTTTGACAAGAAACAGCTAATCTAGTAGATGCACCAA
The DNA here is from genome assembly GCA_964497405.1 of uncultured Hydromonas sp. Lineage (GTDB taxonomy): Bacteria > Pseudomonadota > Gammaproteobacteria > Burkholderiales > Burkholderiaceae > CTSOIL-112. The sequence goes on from CAZCDD010000051.1 coordinate 2,701, forward strand.
TGCATTAAAAAAGGCTCGAAAACGAGCCTTTTTGATTTAGTCTTTATGTGCGATCTGCGCGATCGCCTCAATCTCAAACTTCGCCCCTTTCGGCAAAGCAGAGACCTCCACCGTCGAGCGTGCCGGATAAGGCTGAGCAACGTACTCGGTCATAATTTGATTGACGGTCGCAAAGTCATTCAAATCGGTGAGAAACAAGGTGAATTTAATCACGTCGGACAAACCACCACCGGCCTCGGTGAGAATTGCAGAGAGATTTTTAAACGCTTGATGTGCCTGCTCCTCGATCCCATCGGGCAGCGCGCCGCTCGCCGGATCCATACCGAGCTGACCGGAGGTGAAGACGAAAGCGCCGATTTTCACCGCTTGTGAATACGGGCCGATGGCTGCGGGCGCTTGCTGGGTGCTGATGATGCTGCGTGTCATGATTTTTCCTTTCTATGTATGCTAATCATGCGGCTTATTGTACACGTTCCGTATCTTTTGGCAACATGGCGTAGGCGCGCTCGACCTTAGCGATGCGGGTAAAAAATGCCTCGTACCAGTCGCTTTTTCCTTTGACCTGTGCGATTTGATGCTCCGCCTGATTTTTCCACTGCGCGATGTGCTCCAAGCTGTCCCAATACGACAAAGTGATACCAAAGCCATCCTCATCACGCACACTTTCCACACCGAGATAGCCGGGCTGCTGTGCGGCCAACGCGACCATGCGCTGCGCCATTTCGCCGTAGCCTGATGCATCGTGGGCGGTGCGCTGGTTGGTAAACGCGACCACATAGTACGGTGGCTGCGGTGTTGCTGCAAAACGCTCTGGCAATAAACCCATCATTCTGCTCCTAAATACGGGAGGTTAATTACTGCTCGTTGTAATTATTCAGCTTCGCACGACGACGCGCGCTCACACCATCGGACAGAGCTTGCAATGCTTTTTGCGATGTTTCCCAGTCGATGCAGCCATCGGTAATGCTTTGTCCATAGGTGAGCGGCTGGCCTACGACCAGATCTTGACGACCCGCAACCAAATTACTCTCAATCATCACACCGAAAATGCGATCGTCGCCTGCGGCCAACTGCTCGGCAATGTTTTCGCACACCGGCAACTGACGTTCGGGATTTTTCTCCGAGTTGGCATGCGAGGCATCGACCATCACACGCTGTGGCAAACCGGCTTTACCAATCTGCTCACACGCCGCTTGTACACTGGCAGCATCGTAATTCGGTGTTTTGCCACCACGCAGAATGACGTGGCAATCTTCATTGCCATTGGTGGAAACAATTGCGGAGTGACCGGCTTTGGTCACCGACAAAAAGTGGTGCGGACGGCGTGCGGCGAGTGAGGCGTCAATGGCGATTTTCACATTGCCATCGGTACCGTTTTTAAAGCCAACAGGACACGACAAACCCGAAGCCAACTCACGGTGCACCTGAGATTCGGTGGTGCGTGCGCCAATCGCACCCCAGCTCACCAGATCGGCAATATACTGCGGTGAAATCATATCGAGAAATTCGACGGCTGCCGGCAAGCCCAATTCGTTGATTTCCAGCAGCAGTTTGCGTGCCATGCGCAGACCCTTGTTGATATCAAAGGTTTTATCGAGATCAGGGTCGTTGATCAGCCCTTTCCAGCCGACCGTGGTGCGTGGCTTTTCAAAATACACGCGCATGACGATTTCCAAAGTATCTTTGTACTGCTCACGCGCCAGTACCAGCTTTTTGGCATAGTCCAACGCGGCGGCGGGGTCATGAATCGAGCACGGCCCGATGATGACCACGAGGCGATCATCGGCATCATGCAACACGCGATGAATCGCTTCGCGTGAGTGGTAGGTCACTTGCGCCGCTTGATCGGACATGGAAAACTCACGAATGATATGCCCCGGAGGCGCGAGTTCATCAATTCGTTTGATTCGGACGTCATCGGTATTGATCTGCATGGTGCTTCCTTTTCTGTTTAAAGTGTCAAAATCTTGAAAATAGGTATAAAAAAAACCGCTAATGTTCTATTAGCGGTTTCGTGTATTTTGGTCGCACAAGGCTACCGAACAGACCCACCGCCAGTTCGTGTAAAGTGCCAGAAATAAAATGATTGTGCGCGTGCCATGTCAAAATCCTCGTGTGTCGTTCAATGCATAACGACGAATATGTGTATTTATAGTCCTTTTCAAACCCGATTGCAAGCAAAAACTGGTTTTAATCCCGAGCTGTGTAAATACGACAACAATTTCACTCGATTAACGCACATCCTTGGCGTAGGTGTCGCGCGCCATGTCGCGAATATCCACCGTGATGCTGGCCAAATCGGGAAGTTTCGCACGCAAAGCATGGGCCATGCTGTGTGTGAGCGCATGTTTTTGCTCCGTGCTTCGGCCACTGAGCAGATAAATGATGATGTGAATGAAGCCGCTTTGACTCGGCGCGTGTTCACCGAGCACGTAATCCTCAACGGCACGCGCACGCGTTTTCACATCACTTGCGCCAAACAATCCCGCAGACAACATGACCTCATGTGCGGTTTGCAACAATTCAGTTTGATTCAATTGCGCCAGTACATTCGGCGTGTATTCGATGCAGCAGTGTGGCATAAGCGCTCCTTTATTTATTGTTCAGATAATCTTGCAACCAAAATGCGCCCAATTGCGTTTTCACATCAGGCACCCATCCTTTTTTAATCCATGACATCAGCTCACTCAGCGGCACGCGCAACAGTTGTACAAACTCGTTATCGTCCAATTGCTGCTCACTCACCTGCGTCAAGCCTTCTGCCAGATAAAAGTGAATGACTTCGTCGCAATACGCCAACGCATTGTGAATATCCGTGACATGGGTGTAATGCGCTGCACGATAACCCGTTTCCTCCAGCAATTCACGCTGTGCCGTATCCAGTGGCGCTTCGCCCGCATCCTTTTTACCCGCCGGAAACTCGATAAACACCTTACCCATCGGGTAACGGTACTGCCGCTCCAGCAAAACATCTCCGTTATCAAACAACGGCATAATCATCACCGCACCAGGATGTTTTAAATATTCGCGATAGGAGGTTGCCCCATTGGGCAGCTGTACGGTGGCATGATGCAACTTTAAATAATGGCCTTCATACACCACGCGATCATCCAAGGTTAGCTCAGCCAATCCCTCTGCATGCTCCAATGCGGCTAAATCGTACTGTTGCCCCATCATCTCCCCCATATTCATTCGTCATCGAAGAAAAATTCGATCATAAACATAAAAAAACGCGTGGGTATATGCCACGCGTTTATTCGATTTTAAGTGCGACGCCACAAATAACGCCATGTGAACGCCGGAAAAGCAGCCACCAAAAACATCAAAAAAGTAACCGCATAAAACTGCCAACCCTGAGCGTTCACCTGCCCCACCTGCGACTCCAAAAACCGCCCAAAGGCAATCCAAATCACATAAGCAAGGATAAACTCAAAAACACGCACCCATGCAGATTTAGCGGTTTTCAAAAGAGGTAAAGCCAACAGACTCCGATCACCCAGCATGGGCAAGGTCGCCAGCACCCAGCCGACCACAATCACCCACATGGTGGACATACCCATCAATTACACACCCAAGCTTTTCAGAACCGCATTAACGGCCATTTGAATCAATCCGTTTGGCAAAATACCCAACAGAATCAAAACCAAAGCATTGACGGTCAACACACCGTGCTGAACTGCGGAGAACTGAATCGGCGTAGTATTGTCCGGTTTATCAAAGTACATCAGCTTGACCACGCGCAAATAGTAGAACGCGCCAATCAGAGAGAACAAAACCGCAACCAAAGCCAATTTAAACAGACCTGCGTTGACCAAGCCTTGAATCACCACAAATTTAGCCATAAAGCCGACCAGCGGAGGAATACCTGCAAGTGAGAACATCACCAACAACAGCAAGAAAGCCAACCAAGGATTACGTTGATTCAGACCTTTAAAATCATCCAGATGATCGGCCTCAAAGCCCACATGCGTCATCGCCAAAATCACACCGAAGCTGGCCAATGTGGTGATGGAATACACGATCACATAGTAAAACGCATTACCCACACCCAAAGCAGTGGTGTACGGATCAACCCCTGCGCGTGCCGACAAGAAGCCCAACAGTACAAAACCCATGTGCGAAATACCCGAATACGCCAACATACGTTTGTAGCTTTTTTGGCGAATCGCCGCGAGATTACCCAGCAACAACGACAACACCGCCAGAACCGCAAACATCAGCTGCCAATGAATCGACAAGTGTGGCAAACCTTGGATGAACAGGCGCACAATCATGACAAATGCGGCAATCTTAGGCGCAGAAGCGATCATCAAGGTCACAGGAGTAGGCGAACCTTGATAAACGTCCGGCACCCACATATGGAACGGCACGACACCCATTTTAAATGCCACACCCGCCACCAAAAAGACCAAGCCCATAATCAATAAAGGCATTTGTGTATCTGCATGGCCGGCCACTACCTTATTGGCAATTTCCGTCAAGCTCAAGCTACCGCCGGTCGCACCGTACACCAAAGACATACCAAACAGCAGCAAACCTGAAGCAATCGCACCCAAGATGAAATACTTCATGGCCGCTTCAATCGAGCGCACATGGTCACGACGCAAAGCCACCATCGCATACAAAGACAGAGCCTGCAATTCCAAACCCATGTACAAGCCCATGAGGTTGTTCGATGAAATCATCACCATCTGACCCACCAGTGAGAATAAGCTCAGGCTATAAAACTCACCGTTCAAGAAACCCCGCTCTACCGCATAGCGTTGACCATAAACCAGCGTCACAGCCACACAAATCAGCGAGAACATTTTTGCCAAATTGGCCAACGGATCAGACACAAACATGTCGTTAAAGGCCATCAGATGAACGCCAGAATGCAGTAACCGAGCCGTCAAAACGCCTGCGATTGCCAAACCGATCAAGCTGACAACATGAATCACTCGACGATAGGCATCGCTGTGTGTCCCCAGTTCGAGTAATAAAACTGCCGTTGCGATAACCGCCAACACGACCTCAGGGTAAACAATGAAAAAATTTGGCATAACGTTTTAACCTCGTTCTAACCGATTAGAATTCTTAAATATAATGAGTGACAGGCAACTTTTGCTTATGGTTTGGCAGGCAATTTACCTTGCGCCACGTGTTGAATCAAATCATTCACAGAAGCATCCAGTGTGTGTGTGAATGGCATTGGGTACAGCCCCATAACCAATACAGCCACCGCCAGCACGCCTAAAATCAATAATTCACGACCATTCGCATCGGTCAATTCTGCTACATGATGGTTGGCTACTGGGCCAAATACCACGCGCTTGTACATCCACAGTGAATATGCCGCACCGACGATCAAAGTGGTTGCTGCAATCGCCGCAATCCAGAAATTAAACTTGGTCGCACCGATGATGACCAAAAACTCACCCACAAAACCGCTGGTCGCAGGTAAGCCGGCATTGGCCATAGTGAACAACATGAAAAACGCGGCAAATTTCGGCATAGTATTGACCACACCGCCATACGCTGAAATTTCACGGCTGTGCACACGGTCATACATCACACCGATACAGAAGAACATGGCGGCAGATACGAAACCGTGGGAAATCATTTGCAAAATCGCGCCTTGCATCGCCACATTGTTGGCCAAACCTTGCTTATTGAACATGAAGAAACCCAAGGTGACAAAGCCCATGTGCGCAATGGATGAGTACGCCACCAATTTTTTCATGTCTTTTTGAACCAAAGCCACCAAACCCACATACA
>CAZCDD010000052.1:0-8452 GCA_964497405.1 uncultured Hydromonas sp.
ATTGATATTTTAATGGCTGGCGGTCGTTTAAATTATATAAAAATGGGTAAATAAATATTGTATTTTAGATAAGAAAAAAGACTATCGTAAATTTTTACGATAGTCTTTTTTTATATTATTTTTTAGAGGGGATTCGCCATATTCTTTCAAAAGGATAAGCTTCAAACATATATCTTAAGTCAATATAATCTTCGCCTAAAATAAAAGATATACGTTGTAATTTTTTACTTTGGTATATTTTTTTTAATTTATTAATATAATAATTTATTTCTAAATCTGTTAATTTACCATTTTGCATATATATTTTTATATTATCAAAAGACATATTGACACCTCATTTAGTGGCAGATTATTTATCTAATTTCCAAATATCGTTATTATATTCAGCGATTGTGCGGTCACTAGAAAAATAGCCAGCGTTAGCAATATTTGTTAAAGACATTTTTGCCCAATTTTGACGATTTAAATAATCATGGAAAGCTTTATCTTTAGCTTGAATATATGATTTTAAATCAAGTAAAGTCATAAACCAATCTTTATTACTTAATTCATTGTATAAACGTTGAAGATTTTCAGCATTGCCAATGGAAAGCATTTCTTTAGAAATCAAGAATTTAAGTGTGTTTTCAATTTCTGTATCATTTTCATAATAATCTTTGACATTATAATCTTGTTTTGTGTAATGATTGATGACATTATCACTGCTTTCACCAAAGATATAGATATTATCATCACCTACTAATTGATGAATTTCTACATTAGCACCATCTTCTGTACCTAATGTAATTGCGCCGTTTAACATCATTTTCATATTGCCAGTACCACTAGCTTCTTTACTAGCAAGTGAAATTTGTTCAGAAATATCGCAAGCAGGAATTAATTTTTCAGCTTGAGAAACATTGTAGTTTTCAATCATGACAACTTGAATATATTTATTAGCAATAGAGTCTTTAGCGATGATATCTTGAAGACATAAAATAGCATGAATGATATCTTTGGCAATGACATATGCGGGTGCAGCTTTAGCGCCAAAAATGAAAGTTATAGGTGTTTTTGGTCGATAACCTTGTCTGATTTTTAATAGTAAATTGATGATATAGAGTAAATTCATTTGTTGACGTTTATATTCATGTAAGCGTTTTATTTGAATATCAAAGATACTATCTGGATTAATACTGATTTGCATAGTTTTTTGAATGTAATCTGCGAGTTTTTGTTTATTATGAGCTTTAATTTTTAAAAGTGTAGATAATACATTTTCATCATTAATATATTGTAATAGTTCTTTTAATTTTGTAGCATCTTGTAGAAATTTATTGCCTATTAGAGATTGAATATATTGGCTAAGTTCATGATTACAATGCAATAACCAACGACGGAATGTAATACCATTAGTTTTATTATTGAATTTTTGCGGATAGAGTTTATAAAAGGCATTTAATTCACTATTTTTTAGAATATCAGTATGCAAAGAAGCTACACCATTGATACTATAGCCAAAATGAATATCCATATTAGCCATATGCACACGATTTTCTTTATCGATAATTTGGACGGCTTCTTCTTCACTGCGTGTGAATGCAACAGTATCGAGGATTTCAATTATTGGAATTAAATGTGGTACTACTTGACGGAGATAATCCATAGGCCATTTTTCTAAAGCTTCAGCTAAAATAGTATGATTTGTATAAGCACAAGTATTTGTTACGATATGCACTGCTTCTTTTAAATGAATACCCTCTTTTAATAAGCGATAGATAAGCTCAGGAATAATCATTGATGGATGAGTATCATTGATTTGAATACATACATGTTGATGTAAGTCTTTGAGGTCATGACCTTTAGCTTTTTCTTCCATTAAAATTAATTGAGCTGCATTGCTAATCATGAAATATTGTTGATAGATGCGAAGTAATTGACCTTCTTTTGTACTATCATCAGGATATAAAAATAAAGTAAGATTTTTTTTGATATCTGTTAAATCAAAAGATATACCTTCTTTAACAATATTTTCATCGATACTGTCTAGGTCAAAAAGATGTAATTTATTCAGCCCTTGTCCATAACCAATAACATCAATATCATAAAGATGAGAATGTACAGTAAAATCTTTGAATTGAATATCAAAGCCTATATTTGTATCATTGAGCCAATTGTCTTTTTGTAACCATGGATTAGCTTCTTCTTTTTGAAGGTGATTGATAAATTTTTGTTTAAACAGACCAAGATGATAATTTAAACCGATACCATCACCAGAAAGATTAAGTGTAGCAATAGAGTCTAAAAAGCAAGCAGCAAGTCGACCAAGACCACCATTACCTAAAGATGGTTCAGGTTCTATTTCTTCAATAATACTTAAATCTTTACCGTGTTCTTGTAATAAAGAATTGATTTCGTCATAAATACCAAGATTAATTAGATTATTAGATAAGAGTTTACCAATTAAAAATTCAGCTGAAATATAATATAATTTTCGTTTAGTTTGTGTGAGGGGACGATTTTTGCTTAATGCTTTAACTAACATTAATAAGGCTATATATAATTCTTCATTTGTACAGTTATCAATATCTTTTTGAAATTGGATTTGTAATATATTATTTAATTTAGTTAACATAGATAGTCTCCTTATTTTTTATCTCTACCATAAGTGGCTGTAATAGAAGCAATTTTTTGATTTAGTTTTTCACTGAGTTGTGAATTATTCATGCGCCAGCACCAATTACCACCAAGTGTAGATGGTTTATTTATGCGACTTGTATTATCTAGTTGTAACCAATCTTGCATAGGAATGATACACATTTTAGCTACAGATTGCATAGCTAAACAAATAGCTTTATCTAGTAGTTTTAAATCATCTTGAGTATCAGTACATAAATAGCGACGCAAAGTATTTTTTTCTTCTGGCAAGATTGATTTAAACCAGCCAAGCATTGTTTCATTATCATGAGTGCCAGTATAAACTACACAATTTTCATTGTAATTATGAGGTAAATAATTATTAGCACCACTAGAATCGCGACTATCAAAGGCAAATTCTAAAACTTTCATTCCTGGATAGCCTGTATCTTTTACTAATTGGCGAACGGAGTCAGTTAAATAACCAAGGTCTTCAGCAATGATTTCTTTATTGCCAAGTGTATTTTTTATTTGTTGGAAAAGATTTATTCCAGGGCCTTTTACCCAATGACCACCTTTAGCTGTAGTATTTCCGTAAGGAATAGAATAATATTCATCAAAGCCACGGAAATGGTCAATACGAACAACATCATATAATTTATAGCACCAAGAAATACGAGATATCCACCAAGAAAAATTTTCTTGTGCATGTCTTTCCCAAGCATATAAAGGGTTGCCCCAAAGTTGACCATCAGCAGAAAAGCCATCTGGCGGACAACCAGCAACTGCTGTTGGCAATAAGTTTTCATCTAATTGGAAGAGATGAGGATTAGACCAAGTATCAGCACTATCATAAGCTACATAGATTGGAATATCACCGATTATAGAAATACCTTGACTGTTTGCATAAGCTTTTAATTTTTGCCATTGTTCCCAAAAGATGAATTGAAGGAATTTATAAAAAGTAATATTTTCTTGTAATTTATTTGTGTAGTAGTTCATAGCATCTGTTGTTCTATGGCGGATATCTTCAGGCCATTGTTGCCAAGATATTCCATTAAAATAATCTTTTATTGCCATAAATAAAGCATAATCATTTAGCCAATATGCTTCATTATTTATAAATGATTGGAAATCATGATTATCTGTGATATGACTACGTTCAAAAGCTAATCTCAATAAATCAAAACGTGTATGATATAAGTTTGCATAATTGATAGTAGTATTTTCTTCTTGAATTGGTAATTCATCGATATTTAACCAATTTTTAGCTACTAAATCATCTAAAGAAATAAAATAAGGATTTCCTGCAAAAGTAGAAAATGATTGATAAGGTGAATCGCCATAGCTAGTTGCACCTAAAGGCAATATTTGCCAATAACTTTGTTTAGCTTGTTTTAAATAATCTATCCATTTATAAGCTTCTTGATTAAAGCAACCAATTCCATGACCACCAGGCAGGGAAAAGATTGGTAATAAAATGCCACTTGCTCTCATGATTTTATACTCCTTTTGTACATTCTGTTAGTACAGCAAAATGATCAGATATAGTAGGTTTATCTATGCCAGTAAATATAGATTTTTGAGACTGTACATTTATTTTTTTATTGCAAAAAATATAGTCAATGCGGATAGCTTCACTATTTTGAGAAAACCAACCAGCAATGCCAGAAGAACTGGTAATTCCTTCATCACGTATTTGAGCTAATTCATACAAGTCATACCATTTATCTTTAAGAATAAGATTGTAACCTTCATCTTTGATATCACTGCGATTATTGAAATCTCCCATTAAGAAAATAGTATCTTGAGAAATTGGCTTTAGAGCTGTAATTAAATTTTGCCAATGGCGTTGAAATGGTTCTTCTTCATCATTCCACCAGCCCATATGCATAGAAATAAACCATGTTTTTTGTTGATTTATTTCACAACAAATAGCTAAAGCTTTACGCGTTTTATAATTTGTATGATCTTGTGTTTTAGATAATGGAATTATTTTTGTATCTATAATGGGATATTTAGAAAAGATAGCAATACCTTCATCATAGATGTCATAGCCAAGATGACAATCTTCCCAAATCCAATGATAGTTTTTACCTTGTTTAGCTAGTAAATCAGCAATATATAGCGCATGATTATTTTGCTTTAAAATTGATGTACCATAATAGTTATGAGGATTTTTAGCTAAGATTTTGTCATCATGTGATTGATTGACTTCTTGAAGTGCGAAGACATCAATATTTTCTTGAAGAATTTCTTCTACAAAAATCTGTGTTTTTTTAAGATAATCTTCTTCTAAAAGACTGTGAGAATTAAGTGTTAGTAATTTCATATAAATTACCTCGTCAATTGATATATTTAAAGAATGTCATTGATGTCAGATTTTAAAACATCGGCTTTAGGCCCATAAATAGCTTGAACGCCATTATCTTTTTTTACTAAACCTAAAGCACCATATTTTTTCCATTGGTCTAAATCTGCTACTTTATTGATATCTTTAACAGTTACACGCAATCTGGTCATACAAGCATCAACGAGAGTGATATTTTCTCTACCACCTAAAAGTTTAATAATAGCTTCAGCTTGAGCAGAGCCTTGTACAGTAGTTTTAGAATTATCTTCATCATTGTTTATACTGTCATAATTACCTAAACGACCAGGTGTAGCAAATTGAAATTTGCCAATCATGAAATAAGCTACAACATAACCGATAGCAAAAAAGGCTACAATACAAATTAAAAAGTTAATAATATCTCCAGTAAGTCCTGCTTTTACAGACATAGGAATGCGAGTGATAAACTCAATATTGCCAAAAGAATGAAGGCGTAAATCTATAATACCAGCCATAGCAAAAGCTAGACCTTGAAGAATTGCATAAACGATATATAAAGGAACAGCGGCAAACATAAACATAAATTCAAGTGGTTCAGTTACACCAGTTAAAAATACAGCAAGTGCAGTGGATACAAACATGGATTTATATTTATGACGTTTATCTTTATCGACACGATGATACATAGCTAAGGCGATACCAAGCAACATACCAGTAGCACCGATCATTTGACCAACTTTGAAACGAGCAGGTGTTACTTCATTTAATAATTGATTGTAAGAAGCCATATCACCCATATTTTTGAAGTTGATTAAATCATTTGCCCAAGCAAGCCATAGAGGATCTTGTCCAAATACAAAAGTTCCAGCATTTGCACCTGTTAAAAGTTGATAAGTACCACCAAAAGATGTGTAGTTCATTGGAATGGTAAGCATATGATGTAAACCAAATGGTAAAAGTAAACGTTCTAAAGTACCATAAATAAATGGAGCAAGTACAGGATAAGTAGAAGATGAATTAGCAATCCAAATACCAAAATTATTAATACCTGTTTGTACATAAGTCCAGAAAAAACTGAGAATTACAGAAATTACGACGGAATAAATGATGACCATTAAAGGTACAAAGCGTTTACCATTAAAAAAGGCTAAACAATCTGGTAATTTGCGGAAATTGTAGTATTTATTGTAGACAATACCACCGACAAAGCCAGAAATAATACCGACAAATACACCCATGTTGAGAGCGGCTGCACCAAGAACTTCAACAAAATAGCCTTTAACAGGAATTGTTTGACCTAATAAAGTATAAGTTGTAGCGTCAGCTTGGCTTAACATATCTGTAGTTACACCAAAAATAGAACCAGTTATTCGATTGATTAAAATGAAAGCAATTATAGCAGCAAAGGCACCACCAGCTTTTTCTTTTGCCCATGAACCACCAATGGCAGCAGCAAATAAAATATGTAAATTACCGATAATTGCCCAACCGATATTTTCCATAGTGTTACCAATAATCATGATTAAGGAAATATCAGCACCACACATTTGAATTAATTTACCAAGAGAAATCATAAGACCAGCAGCAGGCATAACAGCGATAACTGTCATTAACACTTTGCCAAGTTTTTGTAAGAAATCAAAATCAATATGAAATTTTTTCTTTGGCGCTTCTTCTACAGTTGATTTTGTTTCTTGTTGCATAGGATTTTGCACATTTTGCATAGTTTGCATGGTTAAAGTTATGATGGCATCTTCACCATGAGTTACTTCGTTGTAATTACAGTTTAATGTCATGTTTTCCATGCCACCACAAATGATAAATGGTGTAATTAAATTGATATTTTTTTGTTGCATGAAAGAAAAATCTACTTCGGCAATTAATGTGCCAGCTTTTATCTTATCGCCAGCTTGCACGTGAACAGTAAAGCCTTCACCATTTAAAGCTACTGTTTCCAAGCCAAAATGAATGAGTAGTTCTAATCCATTATCAGCTTTGATGCCATAGGCATGTTTTGTTGCTGCAATCATAGTGATTTCACCATCAACAGGACTGTAGATTTTACCTTCTGATGGAATGATTGCAATACCATCACCCATCATTTTTGTAGAAAATACAGGGTCAGGAACTTCTGTAAGTGGTATTGTTTTTCCCGTAATTGGTGATAAAAGTTGTAGGGATTTACTTTCCATAAAAACACTTCCTCATAATTTTTATTGCATACATTGCAAATATCTTTAAAATCGCTTCAGTAATGATTATATTTTTATTATAAAGAGTTTTGCGAAAAATTGCAATAAATTTTACGAAATAATTGCATTAAAAATAAAATAATTTACGCAATTTATATGCAAATAATTGCGTAAATAGTTGCGTGAAATATGGAAATGTGGTTTAATATTTATAAATATTAAAGACGATTTTTTATTATAGATATAGAGGAGAATTTTTATGGCAGTTACAATTAAAGATGTCGCGAAATTGGCTGGGGTATCACCATCAACCGTATCAAGAACGTGTAAAAATCATCCATCAATTAGTCAAGAAACAAAAGACAGAGTAAAAAAAGCGATGGAAGAATTAGGTTACGAGCAAAATAATTTACAACAGAATATTAGTATGCGTAAAATAGGTGTAGTATTTCCTAAAAGTAAAACAGATGTTTATGAAAATCCTTTTTATTTAGAAGCTATAAAGGGAATTGGTAAATATTGTAATAAAAAGCAATATACTTTATTAGTAATAACAGGTGAAACTGATGAAGAATTGATAAGAAGTATAAAAGCTTCAGAGGCAGATGGATTTATCTTTTTATATTCAAATATAGATGATTTAATAATCAATTATATGTATGAGCAAAAATTGTTATTTGTATTGATTGGTAAAGCTACAAAAATGATAAATGATACTATTTATGTAGATAATGATAATGTGCAAGCTGCAAAAGAAGCATGTGAATATCTAATATCTTTAGGTCATAATAAAATTGCTTATATAGGTACAGATAATTACAAGGTATTTTCTAGCGATCGAAAAGCCGGATATTTATTAGCATTAAGTGAACATAATATTGAATATAATCCTAATTATTGTTTAGAATTTGCATTGAATTCTGAGGAAAAATATAATAAGCTTAAGGATTTGCTAATTAGTGAAAATCGACCAACTGCTTTATTGATTTATGATGATATTGTAGCTGTTTCTATAGGTAATTTGATTTCTGCATGCAATTTAAAAGTACCAGAGGATTTATCCATCATAAGTTTTAATAATTCTATCTTTGCTCGTATGATGAATCCACAATTGACATCTATAGATATAAATGCTTATCAATTAGGAGTAGAAGCGGCTTCTCAGCTTAGTAAGCATATAGAAAATCCTAATTTATTTGCGACAAAAATTATTGTGCCGTATTTTTTAGTAAAAAGAGAAAGTTGTAGGGAAATTAGATAAAATCTTAATTGAATTTTAATGAAAAAAAGCATTTTGCTTGGCTATTTGCAA
>CAZCDD010000053.1:0-8349 GCA_964497405.1 uncultured Hydromonas sp.
GGGTTGAGCTTGGCAACTGCGCCAAGAAATTTTCGATGAATTGGTATTTAGCCAGTGTTTGCGCCACATCATGCCAACTGTGCGCGGCGCATTGTGCGGAAAGCTGCTGCAATGCGGCTTCATGCGCCGTCTGTACTTCGCTACGCACGCTGTCGGAGTGACCCTCCTCCAAGGCTTCGCGCCATTCCATCTGCTGCATTAAAAAAGCCGGCGGCAGCGCCACACGCGCCTCATGCTCGGCCAATTCGGGGGCATGTAATTTCAGCAGGTAATGCGCTCGCGACACAGGCGATTTGAGCGCGTCAAAGGCTTCATTGGCAAAGGTCGCCCATTGCAACGCCATGCGCTGCTCCACCGCGCTTTTATTCGCGAACTGGTCAGGGTGCACGCGTGCAATCACCGCACGATGCCGCGCAGTCAAATCAGCCAGATCCACGTCAAACGACATGGGCAGTTGAAATAGTTCAAAGTAATTTTGTTTCATCGGGTCAATGTGGCCGCATCAGAAAAATTCAGTCATCAGTTCAGTAATAAGTGCCAAACCAGCGGCGCGTGCGGCGAAGATACATCCCATAATCCGTAGCAAAAGCGGACTGAATGATTTTTTCCTCGCGTGGAATCACATAAAAATCCATGATAACGAAATACGTCAGAGTGAACAGCAATAATCGCGGCTGCATCGCCATCAGTGGAATGGTGAATAAAATCAACAACATACCAAGGTAAATCGGATTGCGTGTGTAGCGAAACAAACCGCCGGTAATCAATTTTTGCGGTGTTCGTCCGGGGTGAACCGTGGTTTTACGCCAGAGCAGGGTTAAAGCGCCCAGCAACATGAGCAAAAACCCCGTAGCAAATACCGCCAGCGCAACCATGCCGATCGGACGCGCTAAAATCCATGCGAATGACGGGTAGCGGCCAAACACATATTGTCCAGCCAGCAAAGCCAGCATCAAAAAAAACGGTTGTATATTCATATGCGCTATTTTAACCCGTCCATACGTTGCCGTTGCGTCATTTGCCGAGCTTCATGGGATTATTATGCCCATTTAAACGGTGAATGATTCGCCGCAGCCGCATTCGTCTTTGACATTCGGATTGTTGAATTTAAAGCCTTCGTTCAAACCTTCGCGCACAAAATCCAGCTCGGTACCATCGATGTACGGCAGGCTTTTCGGATCGACCAGCAGTTTAACGCCGAAGGATTCAAACACCTGATCGTCGTTCTCAACCGTGTCAGCGTATTCCAATTTATACGCCATGCCCGAGCAGCCGGTGGTTTTTACGCCGAGGCGCAAGCCCATGCCTTTACCGCGTTTGGTCAGAAAATTTTGTACGTGCGTTGCCGCCGCTTGTGTCATGGTGACTGCCATGATGCACTCCATTGATTGCATTGATTCGTTAGATTAAGCTTGGTGTTTGGCTTTATAGTCCGCTACCGCCGCTTTGATCGCGTCTTCGGCCAAAATCGAGCAGTGGATTTTCACGGGTGGCAAGGCCAACTCTTCCGCGATTTGCGAGTTTTTGATTTCCAAGGCTTGATCCACGGTTTTGCCCTTGACCCACTCAGTCACGAGTGAAGACGAGGCAATCGCCGAACCACAGCCGTAGGTTTTGAACTTCGCGTCTTCGATCACACCCGCTTCGTTCACTTTGATTTGCAGCTTCATCACGTCGCCGCACGCAGGGGCGCCCACCATACCGGTGCCGACGGTGTCGTCGCCTTTATCAAACGCACCGACATTGCGCGGGTTTTCGTAGTGATCCATGAGTTTGTCTGAGTATGCCATTTTGACCTCCTGATATTTTTTAAGTATTTAGTGTGCCGCCCATTGAACCGTATTCAGGTCAATGCCGTCTTTGTACATTTCCCACAGCGGTGACAGCTCGCGTAATTTACCGATTTTTTCTTGCAACAATTTAACCACAGCATCAATCTCAGTCTCAGTCGTGAAACGCCCCACCGTAAAACGAATCGAGGAATGCGCCAATTCGTCCGAGCGCCCCAAGGCACGCAATACATACGAAGGCTCCAACGATGCGGAAGTACACGCTGAACCGGACGAGACCGCAACGTCCTTGATCGCCATCATCAACGATTCGCCTTCGACGAAGTTAAAGCTCACGTTCAAGTTGTGCGGTACGCGTTGATTCATGTCGCCATTGACATGCACTTCTTCCATCGTGGACAGCCCTGCCCACAGACGATCACGCAATGCTTTGATGCGCGCGTTTTCTACATCCATTTCTTCTTTGGCGATGCGGAACGCTTCGCCCATACCGACGATTTGATGTGTCGCCAATGTACCCGAGCGCATCCCGCGCTCATGGCCGCCGCCGTGCATTTGCGCTTCCAGACGCACGCGCGGTTTGCGACGCACGTACAGCGCGCCGATGCCTTTCGGCCCATAGGTTTTGTGCGCTGAAAAGCTCATCAAATCGACTTTGAGCTTTTGCAAATCGATCTCAACTTTACCGGTCGCTTGCGCCGCATCGACGTGGAAAAACACGCCTTTTTCACGGCAGATTTCGCCGATGGTTTCAACATCTTGCACCACGCCGATTTCGTTGTTCACCATCATCACAGAAACCAAAATGGTGTCCGGACGAATCGCGGCTTTGAGCACGTCCAAATCAATCAGACCGTTTTCCAGCACGTCCAGATAGGTGACCTCAAAACCTTTGCGCTCCAATTCGCGCGCGGTGTCGAGAATCGCTTTATGCTCGGTTTTCACCGTGATGATGTGTTTGCCACGATCTTGGTAAAACTCGGCAATGCCTTTGAGCGCGAGGTTATCCGACTCGGTTGCCCCTGAGGTGAACACGATTTCGCGCGGATCGGCGTTGACCAATGCCGCGATTTGACCGCGCGCTTGCTCAACCGCTTCTTCTGCTTCCCAACCATACGGATGCGAACGCGACGCAGGGTTACCAAAATGCTCGGTGATATACGGAATCATTTTCTGCGCCACACGCGGATCAACCGGTGTGGTTGCAGAATAATCCATATAAATCGGCATATTTTTCGTGCTCATAAAATCCTCTTATTAGTCTGTATTGTTTTAAATCGTTGCGTTTGTATCGGTGCGCGGGGTTTAGACCACCGCGCCCTGTAATACGCTTTTACGCTGATGCAGTTTCTGCGACTGCTCATGTAATTCATTGCGCTGGTGCTGCTCGCGCACCAAATCAGCCAGCGACACCGAGGACAGATAGTTGAACATTTTGTGGTTCAGATCCATCCACAGATGGTGCGTCATGCATTTTTGTCCGCCTTTACAGTCCTCTTTGCCCTCGCATTGACGCGCATCCATCGGCTCATCCACCGCGACAACAATATCCGCCACCGTGATCTGTGACATCGGTCGCGCCAAGGTATAACCGCCGCCCGGACCACGCACACTGTTGACCAAGCCATGACGACGCAGTTTGCCGAACAATTGCTCCAAATAGGACAGGGAAATCTCCTGCCGCTCCGATACCGCGGACAAACTAACCGGCGCTTCGCCCGCAGTCAAAGCCACATCCAATAATGCCGTGACGGCAAAGCGTCCTTTGGTGGTAAGTCTCATATTTGTTCTCCATTGTTAACACTGTATCGGCTAATTGACCAGCTCGGATTCATGCGGCTTCGCGCCGAACTGAAGCACCGTGATCACAGATTTTCGCTACAATGTTGCTCATGTGTTTTCTCCAATATATCCATGCATTTTGAGCACGGATATTTGATACACGCAAATTCTAACACAAATCCGATAAATTCACTCGGATATAAAAGAGTGATTTCATAAAAAAACCTTACGGCAATCATGAAAAAAACAGCTGACACCCTTTGCACCACGCAGGCACGCGACTCCGACGCCATCCACATGGCCAATCCGCCCTTGTATCAAGGCTCGACCATCGTTTATGAGCGCGTTGCCGACCTTGCTCAAGCCCATAGAGACTATGAATCCGGCGCGGAAAGCTACACCTACGGACGAAAAGGTACACCCACCTCACGCGCGCTGTGTGAGGCATTAGCAGTATTGGAAGGTGGCCATCGGACGTATTTGTGCCCCTCCGGTTTGGCCGCTCTGTCCACCGCACTGCTCTCGCAGCTGTCCGCAGGCGATCACATTCTGATGGTTGATACCGCCTATGGTCCGACGCGCGATTTATGCAATGGTTTGCTCCAACGCTATGGCGTGAGCACCACCTTCTATGACCCTCTAATGGGCTCAGGTATTGAAGCACTCATCCAACCCAATACCCGAGTGATCTTCTTGGAAAGTCCCGGCTCATTGACACTGGAAATCCAAGACATCCCCGCGATCACCGCCGTGGCGAAAAAGCACCATATCACCACCATCATGGACAACACGTGGGCAACGCCGCTGTATTTCAAAGCCTTTGAGCACGGCGTGGACATTGTGGTTCAGGCGGTGACCAAATACTTAGGCGGCCACTCCGATGTACTCATGGGCTCCGTCACCGCCAACGAGCGCACCTACCGCAGCGTGCGCGAAACCGCGCACCAAACCGGCCAATTCGCCGGCGGCATGGACATTGCCTTGGTACTGCGCGGCTTGCGAACCCTGCCGGTGCGTCTGCGCGAACACGAACGCAACGCCCTGCAAATCGCCCAATGGCTAGAACAACAGCCCGCAGTGGAGCGAGTGATTCATCCAGCATTGCCATCGCATCCGCAACACACCCTGTGGCAACGCGATTTCCTCGGCTCCTGCGGCCTATTCACCGTGGTATTCAAAGCCGAATATTCGGTCGAGCAAATCAACCGCATGGTGGAGAGCTACCAATACTTCGGCATTGGCTATAGCTGGGGCGGATTTGAATCGCTCGCCTTACCCGTACACGCGAGCCATCTGGCGCATAGCCGCAGTGCGACCACGGTCGCACCGAACTCCATGGTGCGCTACCAAATCGGTTTGGAAAGCGTTGAGGATTTGATTCAAGATATAGCGCAGGGATTGGATACGCTTTCAACCTGAGCGGATTGACTCTCCGTCACCATAGATCCCATGCAACAAAAAAAAACGGCACATCGTCTGATGTGCCGTTTTTGCATGAGTCGAAATTACATATTGCCGTAGTTCGGACCGCCGGAGCCTTCCGGCGTCACCCAGACGATGTTTTGTGTCGGATCTTTGATGTCACAGGTTTTGCAATGCACGCAGTTTTGCGCATTGATCTGCAAACGCTGTCCTTCCGGATTGCTCGCATCTTCCACAAATTCATACACACCCGCCGGACAGTAGCGCGCCTCTGGACCCGCGTAGATTTTCCAATTCACATTGACCGGCACGCTGGCATCTTTGAGCGTCAGGTGCGCCGGTTGATTCTCTTCGTGGTTGGTACTGGAGAGGAATACCGACGACAGACGGTCAAAGGTCAATTCGTTGTCCGGTTTCGGGTACACAATCGGTGCGCATTGCGCCGCTGGCAGCAGGCTTTCATGATCAGCCTTGGTTCGGTGTATGGTCCATGGAATATTGCCGCCGAGCAGTTTTTGCTCGATGCCGGTCATTAACGTGCCCATAGTGCGGCCTTTTTTGAACCATGCTTTAAAGTTACGCGCACGCCACAATTCCTCTTTGAGCCATGATTGCTCAAAAGCGGCTTCATACGCTGCCAACTCATCACGTTCACGACCTTCGGCCAAAGCCGGGACGATGGCCTCAGCCGCCAACATACCGGTTTTAATCGCCGCGTGCGAGCCCTTGATGCGCGACGCATTGAGGAAACCCGCGTCACAGCCAACCAACACGCCGCCTTTGAAATACAGTTTAGGCAAAGCCAAAATCCCGCCCGCTGTGATCGCACGCGCG
The DNA here is from genome assembly GCA_964497405.1 of uncultured Hydromonas sp. GTDB lineage: Bacteria > Pseudomonadota > Gammaproteobacteria > Burkholderiales > Burkholderiaceae > CTSOIL-112. The sequence goes on from CAZCDD010000053.1 coordinate 5,829, forward strand.
CCGTAGCTGATGCGTTTACCACCTTTGAGGTATTTCGCAATCGCCGGATGGGTTTTGAAACGTTGGAATTCCTCAAACGGCGACAAATACGGATTGGCGTAGTCCAAACCGACGATCTGACCAATGGCGATTTCGTTGTTGTCCATGTGGTACATAAACGCCCCGCCGTAGGTATCCGACTCCAGCGGCCAGCCCGCCGCATGCACAACTAAACCCTCTTTGTGCTGCTCAGCCGGAACTTGCCAAACTTCCTTGATACCAATACCGTAAGCTTGCGGATCTTTGCCCTCGTTCAGATTGAACTTGCTCATCAAACGTTTGCCCAGATGGCCGCGCGCACCTTCAGCAAAAATCGTGTACTTCGCGTGCAATTCCATACCTGGCTGGTACTGCGCGGTCGGCTCGCCATCCTTGCCGATGCCCATATCGCCGGTCACCACCCCTTTGACCGCGCCATGCTCATCATACAAAACGTCCGCCGCCGCAAAACCCGGGTAAATCTCCACGCCCGCAGCCTCAGCCTGCTCACCCATCCAGCGCACCACATTCGCCAGACTGACAATATACGCGCCATCATTGTGAAAACACTTCGGCAGCAACCACAGCGGTGTAGATTTTGAGCCTGATTCAGACAAAAACAAAAATTCATCCGCCGTCACCGGCACATTCAAAGGCGCACCCAGCTCTTTCCAATTGGGGAACAACTCATTCATCGCAATCGGATCCATCACCGCACCGGATAAAATATGCGCCCCCAATTCCGAACCTTTGTCGATCAAACAGACATTGATGTCGGCATTCAACTGTTTCAGACGAATCGCCGCCGCCAAACCTGCCGGACCACCGCCCACGACCAAAACGTCATATTCCATTACATCGCGTTCGATGTTCGCATCCATATGGTTCTCCTAAAAAATCAGTACGTATGTGATTCACCCTCATGATCACACAGCAAAGCCCTGCCGCATCAGCCCAACTGACCAAGCATGACTCCACAATTCATCAATAGATTAGCATCTTACCATAATCGCTCAAATTGGCAATAAAAGAACGAGCGTTCTTTTTTTATTTTTACCAAAAAATATCGCACCTATCTGAATAACCCCTTTGTCCCAATCACCCGCATCGAACAACAAATTAAGCCTTTTTAACGCCAACTGAATTGTTGGCCAATCTCAATAGACGACAAAAAACCCCGTAAACGCATTGTTTATCGGGGTTTGCTTGCTAACCAGTGGTGTCTCTGGTCATGAAATTGGTGCAGGAGAAGCCCTGAACATTGACCTGAAACCCACTGTTTACAAGGGGGTGCGTTTGAAAACCTCAAAACTTACTCACAAACTTACTCACTTTTGAAAATCCACCCCCCTGCGTTGATCAAAAAATAAGCAATTCAATCTCAACAGGTAAACGGTCATTTTTGGCTCTGGTTTAATTTTTCCGATGCCTTAACGCGCATCTAAGAACGGGAATAATCCTTTAAACCGCTTGCAAATCTCTCAATGCCTCAGGATGAGTAAGCGCCACTCTTAATAAAGTTTGAGCGGCTTTACTGGGTGTGCGTCTGCCTTGTTCCCAATCCTGTAGCGTGCGCACGGACACTCCCATCAAATCGGCAAATGCATTCTGTGACATTCCCACGCGATTACGTGCTTCTACAGCATCGCCAACAGCGACCACTGTTCTACGCACTGCCACGGACTTGCCTTTACGGTGTTCGTTCATTTCACGGACAGATTGAATCAAATTATCTTGAAATTGTTGCATGTCGTTCATAATCCGACCTCATGACGTAAACGGTTTAAAAACTCTGTGGGCAAATTGTCGTACTCTGCTTTGGTATAAATCATCAACAGATATACGCTGCCATCATCCAATAGATTATAGTAAATCACTCTTGCGCCACCGCGCTTCCCCATCCCTTTGCGTGTCCATCGAATTTTACGCAAACCTCCAGCACCGCGTATCACGTCACCAAGCAAAGGGTTGGCCGCTATCCATCCAATAAAGTCTTCACGCTCAGCCTGCGACCAAACACTATCTACTAACTTTTGAAAAACAGGGGTTTCTATAACGGTGTACATGAGTCAATTATACGGCAATGCCGTACTTGCATCAAGTGCTATTAATAGCGCTTGAAAACAAAAAGGCGCGGTTTTACCCACGCCCTCCTATTAATAGTACACCTCTATTTCAACCTATCCAGCATTTTCTTGTGCTCTCTCACCAGTGCATTGATCTCTTTAAGCAAAGCCTTCACCCGCGCACCATGCCCGCCCTTGTACGCATTGCGTGACGATATGGCTTTACCCTCTGGGGTTTTTGCGCCCGTGCTGTGCCGCCACGGTTGCCATTGCCGTATCTTCTCTGCCTGAGCCTTGCGCCGCTCTGGTGTCCAGCCTTTCGCCTGTGGTGTCATTGTCTATCTCCAAAAGTTCGTTTGATGCTATCGGTATTTCCCGCGCACGCGCACGCCCGCGCGTGCACGCGTACTGGTCAGATAATTGCCCATTGTTGACCT
>CAZCDD010000054.1:0-8056 GCA_964497405.1 uncultured Hydromonas sp.
GAGCATTATTTACCACTGCTGTACACAATAGCGCTGCAGGAGGATTCAGATAACATGCTGATTTTCAATGACAAACCCGTGCAAGGCGCTTTGACCATGACATCGGTGGCGTTGGGCTTATAAACCGAATTGACTCAATAAAAAACGTCATCCCAGACCAAGGGATGACGTTGTTGCCCATCCAGAGGCAAAATCACATCAAAATAATGTCGTATTGCTCTTGGAAAAACATGCTTTGCGCTTGCAGTGAAATCGGCTTGCCGATTTGGTTGGACAGTGCCGCCAAATGCGGGGCGACCTCATCGAGCAGCATATCAATCACATCGGGATGCGCGACTACGCGAAATGCGGTGGCGTTGAATTGGCAGGCCTCGCGGCGGATTTCACGCAGCACGTCGTAGCACACGGTACGCGTGGTCTTGATCATGCCTTTGCCCTGACACATCGGACATGGTTCGCACAGCAACTGCGCCAGCGACTCACGCGTGCGTTTGCGCGTGACTTCAACCAGTCCCAGCGGTGAAAACGGATGCACCGCAATGCGGGTGCGATCACGGGCAAACTCGTTTTGCAACACCTGCATGACGTGTTCATTGTGTTCCGCATCGGTCATGTCGATGAAATCGAGAATAATGATGCCACCGAGATTGCGCAGGCGCACCTGATGCACGATTTCTTTGGCCGCTTCCAGATTGGTTTTGAGGATGGTATCGGCAAAATTACGTCCCGAGACGTAACTGCCCGTGTTCACATCAATGGTGGTCATCGCTTCGGTTTGCTCGATGATGAGGTAGCCACCGGATTTCAAATCCACTCGGTGGTGCAAACTGCGGTTAATCTCTTCCTCAACCTCATAGGTATCAAACAGCGGACGCTCCACCGGCGCCAGTTTCAAACGCGGCAGTACCGATGGCATATAGGTCTGCGCAAAACGCTGTAATTGCTGTAAAGTTTCGTGATTATCGCAAATCACACTCTGCGTATCTTGCGTGACCATATCGCGCAGTACCCGCTGCGCCAGTGTCAAATCACGATGAATCAGGGTTGGTGCAGCGCGTGTGCGTTTTTGTGCATTGATTTCCTGCCAAGTGCGTTTGAGATAGTCAATGTCGTTTTGCCACTCCTCATCACTGGCATCCAGCGCCGCTGTACGCACGATGTAGCCGCCTTCTGGTTGATCACCCAGCAGCTCCATCATGCGGTTTTTCAGCGCCAAGCGCTCTTCGTCGCTATCCACTTTCTGCGTGACCCCGATGCCCTCTTCTTTGGGTAAATACACCAGCAGGCGACCGGCAATACTGATTTTGGTCGATAAGCGCGCCCCTTTGGTACTGATCGGGTCTTTAATCACCTGCACCAGCACCGTTTGCCCGTCGAACAACTGCGTTTCAATCGGCGGCAATTGATTCACTGCGGTTTGACTCGCGGTTGGGCTGTGCGTGGCAATCGCCATATCAGCCACATGCAAAAACGCCGTGCGCTCCAAACCAATTTCGATGAATGCGGACTGCATGCCGGGCAGCACGCGTACGACTTTGCCCAGATAAATATTCCCGACCAAGCCCAAATTGCTTTGGCGCTCGATGAAAATTTCCTCAACACGGCGATTTTCCAGCAGCGCCACGCGCGTTTCTGCATCGCAGGTGTTGATCAAAATGTCTTGTTTGATGCTCATAGTGTGTATTTTGTAATCGTTTTAAATATCAGTTCTGACTTGAGTGGAATTATGCCTGATTTTCAATCGAATGGAGCATTTGCGCAACCTCAAATACCGGCAAGCCCTTGACCGCCGAAAAACTGCCGCGCAAATGCTCAACAAAACACGCGCCATAACCCTGAATCGCGTAAGCGCCCGCCTTGCCGAACGGCTCACCACTGTGTACATAGGCTTCAATTTGCGCGGTGGTGAGCGTGCGGAATGTCACATCGCTACTCACCACACATTCAATGACCTCATGCGCCAGCGCAATCGCCACAGCCGTATGCACCTGATGTGTCTGGCCGGAGAGGCGGGACAGCATCGCATGTACATCGCTCGCATCCGCTGGTTTGCCCAAGATTTCAGTCCCAAACGCCACCGTGGTATCGGCGCATAAAATGGGGCGGTTGCGCTGTATCGGTGAGCCGCTCTCAGCGATTTGCTGACGCATCATCTGCGCTTTGGCACGGCAAACACGCTGTACATAATCCAGTGGTAACTCATCGGGTAAAACGGCTTCCAACGCCTCGGCCGCATGCGGATCAGCCGGCAAAACGATGTCAAATGGTACGCCAATTTGACGCAGCAATTCTGCGCGTCGCGGACTTTGCGAGGCCAAAACAATCGCGGGGAAATGAAACGGATTCATCGAGTATCCTTTAAATAGCCTCAATACACGTCAGTCATGCCCGATGATAGGGATGATTGATATTGATGGTATAAGCACGATACAGTTGCTCGGCGAACAGCACACGCACCATGCCATGTGGCAAGGTCAGACTGGACAGACGAATCAGACCGTCGCATTGCGCTTTAAACGCCGGTTCCAAACCATCCGCCCCACCGATGATGAACACCACTTGGCTGTGCTCGGTTTGCCAATGCTGTAATTTCTGCGCCAACGCCATGCTGGTCAAATCTTGTCCACGCTCGTCCAAGGCCAGCACCAGTGCGCCCTTGGGAATTGCCGCCTGAATTTTCGCCGCCTCCAAACTCATGGCCTGCGCCACGCTTTTACCCTCGCGGGCCTCGGGTTTGAGCTCTTTACATTCGAGCTTGATTTCCCGAGCAGGCAGGCGTTTGGCGTATTCGTCAAAAGCTTGCGTCACCCACGCAGGTTGCTTGTGACTCACTGAAATCAGGGTTATGGTGAGCATGGTTGGTATTTCCTATCGTGACCACCGCAGCGGGTCATACGTTTGATTGTGACTTTTTGATGGTGGTTTTGAGCATATAAAAAACGAGCTTAAAGCCCGTTTTTTAGATCAGTTTAACTCTTCCACTCTGAGTTTCACCACTTCGTCCGCCACGCTGCCCAGTGCTTTGATTTGCGTGCACGCGGTGTCTATATCCGCTTCCAGACAAATGTGCGTCATCACCACAATCTGCGCCTCTTTGCGGGTGTCATCCACTTCAGTTTGCAGCATCGCATCCACAGAAATATTGTGATCGGCCAAAATGCGGGTGATATCGGCCAATACGCCTTTTTGATCTTTCGCGGTCAAGCGCAAGTAGTAGCGCGTTTTCACCGCCGACAATGGCAGCACTGGAATGTTTTCCAACGCATTCGGCTGGAATGCCAAATGCGGTACACGGTGCTCCGGATCCGCGGTGTGCAAACGGGTCACGTCGATCAGATCGGCCACCACGGACGAGCCAGTCGGCTCAGAACCGGCACCCGCACCGTAATACAAGGTTGAACCCACAGCATCCCCCTTAATCATCACGGCATTCATCACACCGTTGACATTCGCGATCAATTGATGCTCAGGGATCAGTGTTGGGTGTACGCGTAACTCGATGCCTTCTGGCGTGCGTTTGGTCAGGCCAAGCAGTTTGATGCGGTAGCCGAATTTTTCCGCATAGGCGATGTCGCTGGCGGCCAGTTTGCTGATGCCTTCAATGGAAGCGGCTTCAAAATTGATCGGCACACCGAATGCCAGCGAGCTCATCAAGGTAATTTTATGCGCTGCATCCACGCCCTCAACGTCAAACGTTGGATCGGCTTCGGCATAACCGAGCTCTTGCGCGACTTTCAGCGCATCGGCGAAGGTCCAGCCCTTTTCACGCATTTGCGTGAGGATGAAGTTGGTGGTGCCATTGATGATGCCGGCAATCCATTCGATACGGTTGGCCGACAAGCCCTCGCGCAAAGCTTTAATCACCGGAATACCGCCCGCAACGGCCGCTTCGAACGCAACCGTCACGCCTTTGTCCTGTGCGGCTTTGAAAATCTCATTGCCATGTACTGCGAGCAAAGCTTTGTTTGCTGTCACAACATGCTTGCCATGAGCAATCGCTTCGAGTACGAAGCTACGCGCAGGCTCATAGCCACCGATCAATTCAACCACGATATCGACTTCGGGATGAGCGGCCAATTGAGATAAGTCGTTGATAACTTCCACACCGCGCTCTTCCAAATGCGCTGCACGACCGGGCGTGCGCTCGCAGACCACTGCCACTTCAATACCGCGTCCTGCTCGGCGAGTTATTTCCGCCTGATTGCGCTCCAATACTTTAACCACGCCCGATGCGACGGTTCCCATCCCTGCAATGCCAATTTTGATCGGTTTCATAATGCACTTTTCTATCTAACTTAATACAACAAAATATGCACGACAAATGTCATGCATATTTTAAATTCGAGCTTCATTGTAAACGATTCTACGGGTTTACTCTACTGTTAGCCCAGCAATTCCGGCAAATTGCGCTTAAATCTCAATCTGTGTACCCATTTCTACCACACGATTGGCCGGAATCTTGAAGTGGTCAGTGACACGCAGTGAGTTGCGCATCATCAAGGCAAATAGTTTTTCACGCCACAGCGCCATGCCCGGCAAATTACTTGGAATCACAGTTTCGCGGTTCAAAAAGAACGAAGTGTCCATCATTTCCATTTTCAGGCCATGTTGGGCGCAACGTGCCATGATGTCCTCTAAGGAGGGTTCTTCTTTAAAGCCATAAAAACCATGCACCACATACATATCCTTGCCGATCTCCTTGATGTCGAGTTTTTCGTCTTCGGCCACAAACGGAATATCCTCAGTGCGCAAACTCATAAACACCACACGCTCATGCAATACTCGGTTGTGCTTCAAATTGTGCAACAGTGAATTTGGAACGACGGACAAATTCGAATTCATGAACACAGCCGTACCCTCTACGCGCTGTGGCGGGTAAGCCAGAATACTTTGGATGAACGGCTCCAGCGGCAAATTAGCCCCATCGGTACGTTGATGCACCAAGTCTTTGCCACGTTTCCACGTCATCAACAAGGTGAAGACCGTAATACCCAACAACGCTGGGAACCAGCCGCCATCGACGAATTTGGCCAAGTTGGCAATCCAGAACGACGCATCCAAGAACACCAAAGCACCGAACAATGAAAACGCCGCCGGTTTGGACCATTTCCAAATGGTCAGCATCACCACCAGCAGCAACGCATCATCAATCAGCATGGTGGTGGTCACCGCAATACCGTAAGCCGAGGCCAAATTGCTCGACGTTTTAAAGAACAATACCGAAAACAACACCAAACCGCATAATACCCAGTTCACGAACGGCACATAGATCTGCCCGCGTTCACTAGCATTGGTATGTACGATTTTCAGACGCGGGCAATACCCCAATTGAATCGCGGCACTGGTCAGTGAAAATGCCCCCGAAATCACCGCTTGTGACGCGATGATGGTGGCCGCAGTCGCCATTAGCACCATTGGGAACGTCGCCCATGAGGGCAACATCATGAAAAATGGATTCGCCGCGCCATCCGGATTACCTAGCAAATAAGCGCCTTGTCCAAAATAATTGATCAGCAAGGACGGCAGAACCAAACCATACCAAGCCAGAATAATCGGTTTACGGCCAAAATGCCCCATGTCCGCATACAAAGCCTCACCCCCCGTCACCGCCAAGAATACCGAACCCATGACCAAAAACGCTTTGCCTTGATTGGCGATGAAAAAACTCACGGCATGATGCGGACTCAATGCTTGCAAAATCCCCGGATGTTGCACAATTTGCATGATCCCAAAACCCGCCAAACTCAAGAACCACAACACACAGACCGGACCGAAAAACTTACCAATCAATGACGTGCCATGTTTTTGCATGGCGAATAAACCAATGATAATGCCAATGGAAATGGGTAAAACATAGCGCTCCAAAGCCGGTGAAACCACGTTTAAACCCTCAACCGCAGACAAAATCGATACCGCCGGCGTAATCACCGAATCGCCATAGAACATAGACGCGCCGAGCATCCCCACGATCAGCACCCAGCGATAATTCGGATTGCCCTCTTTACCGCGTAGCGTCAGCGCCATCAAGGCCAAAATACCGCCCTCGCCATTATTGTCCGCCCGCATGATGAAGGTCACATATTTGATGGACACCACCAAAATGAGCGACCACACCAACAGCGACAAAATCCCCATGATTGTCGGCAAATCATGCGCCAAATGGTAGTGCTCGCCCAAACTCTCTTTCATCGAGTACAAAGGGCTGGTACCAATGTCACCAAACACGATTCCCAAAGCAGCCAAAGCCAGTGCATGCAATGCCTGTTTGGTTGGAGCGTGATGATCGGAAGTATGTGCTGTGTTCATATCGTTGTCTCAAAACAAATTAAATAATTCAAAGTAACGCTTCAATCTCAGAAACCAATTGCAATGGCGGCGTTTTCGGCGCAAAACGTTTGATGCTGCGGCCATCGCGAGCGATTAAAAATTTAGTGAAATTCCATTTAATCGCTCGGCTACCCAAGAATCCCGGCGCAGATGCTGCCAGCCACTGCCACAGCGGATCAGCATGAGCGCCATTGACCTCAATTTTGCCCATCACCGGAAAACTGACGGAAAAACGCTCGCAAAAAGTCTGTATTTCCTCATTCGAGCCCGATTCTTGCTTAAGAAACTGATTGCATGGAAACGCAATCACCCGCAATCCGCGCTCATAGTAGCGCTCATGCAAGGCTTGCAGCTCGGCATATTGCGGCGTAAAACCACATGCGCTGGCCGTATTCACCGCCAAAACCACACAGCCTTCGTAGGATTTGAGCGCAAGCGCCCGCCCCAAATGATCCTGAACCGTAAAATCGGAAAAAACAGTTTGACTCATAACAGCCTATCTATGGGCACGCAGACGCGCATCAAACGCTCTGATTGGCATGGCCGAAACGATTTATCCAGCCATTTTCATGTAAAACCTGATGATGCTGCTCAAACGTAAACATCTTATGCACGGCACCCGTTTGCATAACAGCTTGTAATTGTACTTCTTTTTGTTCGCTAATCAAATGTTTCACTGCTGAGGTTGTGGTTAAAACCTCATAATTGGCCACCCGCCCTTGTTTAGCAAGCGTATGACCGGAGGGTAATAAGCGCTGCGACACCACCCCCAGCAATACACTGGAGAGCATATGTCGAATGAAACTGCGACTTTGCGCCGGAAAAATATCGACCATGCGCGACACCGCATCCACCGCATTCGAGCTGTGCAGCGTCCCCAACACCAAATGCCCCGTCTCTGCCGCGCGCAAAGCCAACTCCACACTGGCCAAATCGCGCAACTCACCCAGCATCAATACATCCGGATCCCGTCGCAGCATATCGGTCAGAGCATCATGGTAATCGCTGAAATGAACCCCCAACTCACACTGATGAACCAAGCCTTTACCATGTTGGAACACATACTCAATCGGATCTTCAATCGTAATGATATGACTGGCATAGCGCTCACTGCATCGACGGATCCAACTGGCCATCGTGGTTGATTTACCACTGCCGGTCGCGCCCGTGACCAAAACCAGACCACGGGAGAACGGCGACAATTGGCGTAAAAACTCCGGCATCATGATTTCATCAGGATCTGGAGCCGTTTGCGGCAATAGACGCAAAGCCAGCGCCGCACCGTTGATCGTCGTATAGGACGTCAAACGCACGCGTGCGTCCAAATGCGGGTAATCCAAAGTGAAATGGCTTTGCTGGCTGTCTTCTTTGGGCTCTGAAGCTCGAGTGATGGCTTTCAATTCTACGCGCAAATGCTGTATCCACTCAGCAATTTGCAGGGCCGACAAAGGCGTGAATGCATGGATGGTGCGCAGCTCTCCGGCCACACGAAAAACCACAGGATGATTCGGCGATACATGAATATCGCTGGCACCGGCCGCCACTCCCTGCGCAATCATCTGCTCCATCAAAGCCTCAGTCAGCATCGCATTGCCTTTCTAAAAAATATCCGAACTTTTTCGCCACCAGCGTGTTTGAATCACCCCGAGCTGCACCAGCAACAGATTAAACGCAAGCACAATCCACAACGACCACACCTGATGAGAAATAAAATGCGCCCCGCGCATCA
>CAZCDD010000055.1:0-8055 GCA_964497405.1 uncultured Hydromonas sp.
TTATTGGAGTCATCATGGCATTTTCATTCTCATTGGGTCGTACAGCGGGTTTCGCGGCCTCTATTCTCACCGCATTTAGCTTGATGGCCTGCGGCGGCGCTAAAGATGCAGCCAAGCCAGCCGGTCAAGCCCCAGCCGCAGCCCCTACTGCCGCTGGCGCTAAAGAAATCAAAGCGGGCTTCGTTTACGTCGGCCCTGTGGGTGACGGCGGCTGGACCTTCGCACACGACAATGGACGTAAAGCGATGATCGAAGCTTTGGCCAAAGACGGTGTGACGGTCACCACACAACAGGTTGAAAGCGTGAAAGAAGGCGCCGATGCCGAGCGCGTGATCCGCGATCTGGTGGCCAAAGGCAACAACGTGATTTTCACCACCTCATTCGGCTACATGGACCCAACGTTGAAAGTGGCGCAAACCACACCGAAAACCATGTTCTACCACGCCACCGGCTACAAAAACGCACCAAACATGGGCACTTACGAAGCACGCACCTATGAATCTGCGTATTTGGCAGGCGTGATGGCGGGCAAAATGACCAAGTCCAATACCTTGGGCTTCGTCGCTTCGGTGAAAATCCCTGAAGTCATCCGCAACATCAATGCCTACACCTTGGGCGCGCGCAGCGTGAACCCTGCGGTGAAAACCAAAGTGGTGTTCACTGGCTCATGGTTTGACATGAACAAAGAACGCCAAGCCGCCGAAAGCCTGATCGGTCAAGGCGCAGACGTATTGCTGCAAAACACCGACTCACCAGCCGTATTGAAAACCGCTGAAGAAAAAGGTGTGTACGCATTCGGTTGGGATTCGAATATGAAAGCCTACGGCCCGAAAGCGCACTTGGCCTCAGCTGTGATCAACTGGGGCGACTTCTACACCCAAGCGGTACGCGACGCTTTGGCAGGCAAAGTACACGTGGACAATCAATGGAAAGGCGTGGGCGACAAATGGGTGGATTTGGTTGATGTCAACCCAGCCGTACCTGCGGACGTAAAAACCTTGGTTGAAAACAAAAAAGCTGAACTGGCCAAAGGCGGTAAAGTCTTCGTCGGCCCACTGAAAGATCAAAGTGGCGCGGAAAAAGTCGCTAAAGACCAAGCGCTGGACGATAAAGCGCTGGGCGGTATGTCATGGTTGGTCGAAGGCGTGGAAGGTAGTCTGTAATCAATCCTGCGTTGGATAGCTGCTAAAAACCGATGGTGCATCCATCGGTTTTTTTATGCTTTACAAAACTTTACACAGCACCCGCATGGCAGAAACATACTCCTTCTACAATACTCATATGAAAACGATTTCTTATTTTGTTTTCACTCACATGAAAGGACTTATATATGAAAAAAATGATTGCCATGATCGTAGCGGCCACGTTTGGTCTGAGCAGCGTTGCCAGCTTTGCAGCACATCAACCGACACACCAACCGACACCCCAACCAACGCCGCATCAGTCAGCGGCTAAAGCACCTGCTCATCCATACGCAAAGAAAAAAGTTAAAGCGCCCAAGAAAGCGAAAAAACCGCATCGCCAACATCGAACAAACCGCGCCGCCGCGCCAGCTCCGGCTCCAGCGCCTCATCCGTAAATCAAAAGCCTTATTCAAAACAAAAAAGCCTTGCATCACGCAAGGCTTTTTTCTATCCGAAACCCCATCACGCCGCCAAACCACTGTGGCGCAGCAACGCATCCACCTGTGGCTCACGCCCACGCAGCGCCTTGAATGAGGTCATGGCCGGACGTGAGCCACCCACGGCGAGCACCTCGCGCCAGTAGCGCTGTCCCAAGCTTGGATTGAGCAACGGCGCGCCCTGCGCCATCGCCTCCTCAAACATCGCGAACACATCCGCCGAGAGCACCTCCGCCCATTTGTAGCTAAAGTAGCCCGCCGAATAACCACCGGCAAAAATATGGCTGAAGCTGTGCGCAAAGCGATTGAACTCCGGCACCGGCACCACCGCCACACGATCACGCACCTCGTTCATCACGCTGAAAATCATAGACGGCTGCGCGTCCTGATACTCGGCGTGCAGACGCATGTCGTACAGCGAAAATTCGATCTGGCGCAGCATTTGCATGCCGGATTGGAAGTTTTTCGCCGCCAGCATTTTGTCAAATAGTGCTCGTGGCAGGGTCGCGCCGGTTTGCGCATGTGCGCTCATCCCCGCGAGTACGTCGTAATCCCAGCAGAAGTTTTCCATAAACTGACTTGGCAGCTCCACCGCATCCCACTCAACGCCGCGTATGCCGGACACATCCATGTCACCGACCTGCGTGAGCAGATGATGCAGCGCGTGCCCCGACTCATGGAACAGGGTAATCAAATCATCGTGGTACAAATAGCTGTCGGTTTCGCCTTGCAGTGGTGTGGTGAAGTTACACACCATATGCGCGACCGGCGTTTGTATGTTATTGTCCAGCTGACGACGCACGCGCACTTCGTCCATCCATGCACCGGAATTTTTACCCGCGCGTGCATACGGATCGAGGTACACGCCGCCGATGACCGCGCCACTTGGATTCAACACGTCAAAATAGCGCACATCTTTGTGCCATGTTTGCACGCCCTCGTTGCGCTGCAAACGCACGCCGAACAGCGACTCAATCACTTGGAACAAGCCATCGAGCGATTTTTTCAGCGGAAAATAATTTTTCACTTCTTGCTCAGAAAACGCATAACGCTGCTCGCGTAGTTTTTCACTGGCATACGCCATATCCCACGCCTGCAATTCCTTCAAACCCAGCTCCTGCGCGGCAAAGGTTTTCAGCTCCTGCATATCGCGCTCGGCAAACGGTCGCGCCTTGTCCGCCAAATCGAGCAAAAACGCGCTCACCTGCGCCACCGATTCGGCCATTTTTGGCGCGAGCGACACTTCAGCGTAATTCGGATAGTCGAGTAGCACGGCAATGCGCTGACGAATCGCCAACAAGCGCTGCATGATCGCGGTGTTGTCGAGTTTTGCATCGCCCAAATCCGAGGCGCGCGTCACATTCGCACGGTACACGCGCTCGCGCAATGCGCGATCATCGGCGTATTGCAGCACGGGGAAATAGCTCGGGTAGTGCAGCGAGATTTTGTAGCCGTCTTGATCGTCGGCTTGCGCCGCTTCGCGCATCGCCGCCAACACGTCGTCCGGCATCCCGTTCAACTCATCCAGTCGCGCGTAGTAGGCGTAGGCATTGGTCGCGTCGAGCAGGTTTTCGGAGAATTTGGCTTGCAACTGCGCCGCCTCGTTGGCCAACTGTGCGTATTCGCTGCGCGCGTCACCTTGGAGCAGCGCACCGGACAGCGTGAAGTCGCGCAAGGCATTGGTCACGATGTATTGGCGCGTCGGCGTGAGTGCCGAGAAATTCGGCTCCTGTGCCAGTGTCTGATAGTGCGACATAATGACTTCATTTTGCCCTAAATGCGTCCAAAACTCGGAAATTTCAGGCAAAAACCGATTGTACTGCTCGCGCCATTGATCATTGTCCACCACATGATGCAAATGCGTCACCGCCCCCCAGATGCGTGAGAGCTGCTCGGTTTTGTCGTTGAGATATTCGACAAAATGGTCCCAAGTGATTTGCTCCGGTGCAAGCTCGGTCACAGTCTGCACGGCGGCTTGCGCCTCAGACAGCGCACTTTGTACCGCCTCGGCGACGAACTCGGGCTGCATCTCGGCCCAACGCGGCAAATCGCGCAAATCGGAAAAGGGATTGATCGTGGTATGAACGGTATGGGGCATGGCGGTCGTTCCATTGAGTTGGGTTGAAATACAGTTATATTATGCCATGAGCGTGCGCCTCATTGATGGAGCGAATATGTTGTTTGTCCCATAAAAAAGACGCCGCTCGATCATTCGGCGGCGCCATCAATGCGCTTTTGGAGGTGAGAAATGATTTTGTGTTAATTACAACTTGATCCCCGTTGCATCCGCGGTGAGGTAGCCTACCGCTGCGGCAAAGCGATCTTTGTAGTTTGCACGAATCAATGGATCCAATTTGTCTTTGACTTTGGCATGGAGGTCTTCCCAGTCACCGGCGTGTTGGAAATTGCTCATGATGTAGGTCCAGCCATTGATTTCATCCACCGCGTGCAAACCCGTGGATTCAGCACCCGCAGGAATCGACATGATGCGCGATAATTCATGGGTATCGACGTTGTACGCCCAGAGGAAGTTATTCACATGGCGACCGCTGTCTTCACCGATGAACAGCGTACGCAGTTTTTCAGAGAATTTGATGTTGTCTGGGTTGCCAATGCGGTTTGGATTGGAGGTGTTGCCCAACTCATCCGCTTCAATATCTTGACCGACCAACAAGGCATTGATATGGGTCGGTACCCAGCTACTTTCGATCATTTTTTTGTTGGTGTCGCGTTGACGACCACTCATCGGCAATTGCATCACACCACCGGATTTCACCGCTTTTTCCAAAGCAACGCCGCTACCTTCGTACCAGCCCTTGCCACCTTTGACCATGGAGTCTTGGATATACGCCAGCGCAGAATAGGCAACTTTGTCTTTCACATTGACACTGGTGCCTTCCATTTTGCTAAAGGCCATACTCGCGCCTTTGAGCGCGGCGTAGCGGTGGGTTTCGAGGAAGGCTGCGGCTTTTTCCATACCCGGTTTCAGCTTGATCCAGTTGGCTTTACCGCTGATGAAGATTTTGGTGAAGCTCGCATCTTTCGGATCTTCCAAACGCACGTCCATAATGTCCTGCGGTTTGAGTTTATCCGCCATTTGCTCAATTTCACGGCTGGTCGCATGACCCAAATGTATCCAGCTCAAAGGAGCGGCTTCGCCATCTGGATTGACGTTAAAGCCCGCACCGACTTTGGCCACGTACAAATTACCCGATGACAAATCACGCGCACGGTCGGCTACGAACATAAACAAGCCGCCGTTGGTCGCGTCATCGCCCATCAAGGCGGTGCGACTATCGGGCATGACTTGGATCAACTCGTGCGAAATGCGACCCAAGCAGTAGTGTTTTTTGATGCTGCCCGTACCATCTGGGTGTACGGTCACTTCTGGCAAATGGCCATAGTGATACGGATTGGCACGGTTTTCGTCGCCAAACAGATTTTTGCTGAACGCGCGCAGCTGTTTGCCCGCTTTGGTATCGCCCGTATCGAATGCGTCTGGCTCATATTCTTCGCTCGACAAGTGGGTGTTCCACGGTGACAAGCTCGCACCGCAGGTAATCCACAGACCATGTACTTTGGAGGTATCCACGTTGTGGTATTTCACCAAGCTCAATTTACCGGTGCTTTGATCTTGATCGAGGGACAATACAGCGATCGGCGATGGTACTTTACCGTAGGTATCCGCACCGGCTTGGTCACGCGAAACATACTCAAACTGCACCACGGCAAACACCGGTTTGCCCTTCACGCCCGCAACCTTCGCATTCGGTACGGTCAACAGCGACGAGCCATCGGGACAATCGGAGAACACCTGACGCTCTTTACCCGCCACGGAACGATCCATGATCGGACGATTGTTGATGTCAAAATTGCCACCTGCCAAAATCGTACCGCCCTTGCCATCCGGTACCAGATCACCGGTTGTGAAGAAAGTTTCATAGGCCAGTTTATACGACTGCTTAGAACCATCCGCCAATTTCACATTGAAATTGGATGCCACATAACTGGTCGCCATTTGCGCAGGATTGGCCAAAGACGGTGCGGGCGTATTGGTAAACGATGCCGCTACAAAATTACCCAGTGATTTCACGCCCTCTGCACTGACTTGATTGGCATAGCCTGTCAACATGGCATTGATGGAAGCCGCGCCCAATGGCAGCAAAGGCACCGTGCCCAATGCTTTGAGAACCGAACGGCGTGTGGTGTGTGGAGTGTCGTGTTGTGAAGAGTTCATATCCAGCCTTTAAAAAGTGTCCGTGAAAAGGTGATGAGATCATCTCGCGCTGATCTGCTTCAAAGCGATTGTAGGATTTTGATATGACCAAATCATGACACATTCATGCTTTGTCACGAATACGTTAAAATGACGCTGCTAAACTAGCCTACCCTATGAACCCCCTTCATTATTCGCAGGAACACTTATGAACGCACCCGTTACGATTTATCACAACCCCAAATGCGGCACCTCACGCAACACGCTCGCCATCATTCGCGCCACAGGCATTGAGCCAACGGTCATTGAATATCTGCAAAATCCGCCGACGCGTGAACAACTGGTACAACTCATTGCCGATATGGGCATTTCTGTGCGCGAACTGCTGCGCGAAAAAGGCACACCGTATGCGGAGCTCGATCTGGGCAATGCCAAATGGAGCGATGATGAGCTGATCGATCAAATGATGGCGCACCCAATTTTGATCAACCGCCCGATCGTTGTGACCGAGCTGGGCACGAAGCTGTGCCGTCCCGCCTCTGAATCGGTATTGGACATTTTGCCGCAGGGATTGAAAGAACCGTTTGTGAAAGAAGACGGACAGGTGATTGCACCCAAATGAGTGTTTAGCTGCACATACAATCAAGGACGCTTTTTAAGCGTCCTTGATTTTTACCACCCAGTCCATCACACCGAAATCGGTGCATTCGCCACCACGGCGCTTTTCTGACCTTTCACTTCGTGATAACTCACGAACTCCTCGGTACAGGCACGCCAAGAGAACCGCTCCGCATGCGCCCGTGCAACGGCTCGATCAATTTTCAAGGCACGCAAACACGCCATGCGTAAATCATCATCCAGCGCACCCGCAGGACTGTCACCGATCACATCAATTGGCCCCGTGACCGGATAGGCCGCCACCGGCGTACCACATGCCAACGCTTCCAACAGCACCAAACCAAAGGTATCGGTCAAACTCGGGAACACAAACACATCAGCGGACGAGTACACCTGCGCCAAGCGCTCGGCATCGAGCACGCCCAAGTAATGCGCCTCAGGAAAGTGTTGTTTGAGCTTATCCAGCGCAGGGCCTTCACCCACCACCCATTTGCTACCGGGCAAATCGAGCTTGAGAAACGCCTCGATGTTTTTCTCCACCGCCACCCGACCGACGTACAGAAAAATCGGTTCAGCGGTATTGAGCACATGATCGGCACGCGGATGAAAATGCTCGACATCCACGCCGCGCGTCCACATCTGCACATTGGTAAAACCGTATTGCTCTAAATCACGAACCACCACATGAGTTGGCGCGAGCATGGCCTGCGCCGGATCATGAAACCAACGCAAAAATCGATAGGTCCAGCTCAAGGGCACGCCGAATCGTGCGCGCACATACTCGGGAAAGCGGGTGTGATACGCCGTGGTGAACGGGAGCCCATGCTTAATGGCATAGGCGCGCGCGGCAATACCCAATGGCCCTTCGGTGGCAATATGAATCGCATCGGGCTTTTGCTCACGCATCATCTGTGCCACGCGTTTGAATGGGAACAGCGACAAACGAATTTCGGGGTAGGTCGGGCACGGCACCGTGCGAAACGACTGTGGCGTAATCATCAAAACCTCGTGCCCCATTTTTTCCAGCTCACGATTGGTCGCCTGTATGGTGCGTACCACACCATTGACCTGAGGAAGCCACGCATCGGTTACGGTTAGAATTTTCATGTCGATTCCTTAGGCGGCGGTGGGTTCGGTGTGGGTATCGTTCTCGGTGACGGCTAACAATGCTTGCTCTACCTGCTGCGCCACCAAAGGTTCAAAGACGGGAATGAGTTCGGGTAAGATCAGTGTGTCTTTGGATTTTTTAACTTTATTTTTCTTGCGCTTTTTGATCGCCTTAGGCGCACAGTGCCAGTATTCCACTGCCAAATGTCCGCGCGCATCTTCTGATATGGCAGTCAGGCTTTCCACCCAGTCACCGGTATTCAGATAGGTCACACCGTTGATCTCACGGATTTTGGCTTTATGGATGTGACCGCACAACACCGCTTGGCAATCGCGACGAGCCGCCTCGCTGGCGACGGCATTTTCAAAGTCGTCAATATAGCTGACCGCATTTTTCACTTTATCTTTGAGAAATTGCGACAGCGACCAATACTCCATACCCATTTTCGCGCGCCACAGATTGAGCCAGCGATTGACCTTGAGTGCAAACATA
>CAZCDD010000056.1:0-8043 GCA_964497405.1 uncultured Hydromonas sp.
ACCGCTTCGCGGTCAAAAATATCAATCTCGGCGTCGGTTACTTCGCCATGCACCAGCAGAGGCATGCCGAGTTCCTGCATTTTGTTCAGCGCCGCGTCGCAGTGCGCCAGATCGGTCACGCCCGCATCGGAGTTGGTGGTTGCGCCTGCCGGATAAAGTTTGACCGCCTTGACCAAGCCTTCTTCGTGCGCGCTTTGGATGTCCTGCGCCGTGGTGCGGTCGGTCAAATACAGCGTCATCAGCGGGGTAAACTCCACGCCCGCCGGTACCTGCGCCATGATGCGCTGCGCGTATTCGCGTGCCTGAGCGGCGTTGGTCACCGGTGGTTTGAGATTGGGCATGACGATGGCGCGAGCGAATTGGCGCGCGGCATGTGGCACGGTGGTGGCCAGTGCGTCACCATCGCGCAGGTGAATGTGCCAGTCGTCGGGGGCAATCAGGTCGATGTGGTCGATATGGGTCAACTGAGTCATGGTGGTGTTGTAAGGATGAATAATGTGTGTATTTTATCGGATAAAGATTGGACAGAACAGTTCAAATGCCTTATGTTTGAGGCATTTCCTTTAATTGACGTTTTTTGTGGTTTGAAAATATGTGCCAACTGCTCGGAATGAATTGCAACACCCCTACGGATATTGTGTTTTCGTTTGAAGGCTTCGCCAAGCGCGGCGGCCTGACCGACCATCATTCGGATGGTTGGGGCATTGCGTTTTTTGAGGATCGCGCCTGCCGTTTGTTGATCGATAGTCAGCCATCCATCAGCTCGCCGGTAGCGGATTTGGTGCGCGCGTATCCGATCAAATCGCTCAACGTGATTGCACACATTCGCAAGGCCACGCAGGGCGTGGTGGCGCTGGAGAACTGTCATCCATTCATGCGCGAGCTGTGGGGGCGGCATTGGGTGTTCGCACACAATGGCAATCTGGTGGATTTCGCCGCACCCGAGGCGGGGGTGTTTCAGCCGGTGGGCGTGACCGACAGCGAGGCGGCGTTTTGCGCGCTGTTGCATGGTTTGCGCCGAGCTTTTCCCGAGGCAACCGCGCACAATCCGCCATCGGTGGCGCAAATCACCTCGGCGTTGAACCCGTTGGTGGCGCAGATTGCCACGCATGGTACGTTTAACTTTTGCTTGTCCAACGGACAGGCGATGTGGGCGCATTGCTCCACAGATCTGTACTACATCGTGCGCGAGCATCCGTTTACCACCGCGCATTTAAAGGACGCGGATGTGTTGATCGATTTTGCCCAGCACACCACGCCGGATGATCGCGTGGCGGTGATTGCCACGCAACCACTGACCGATAATGAAACATGGCACAAGATGGCGCAACACGAATTTCTCGTATTCAAAGACGGTCAGCCGTGCGCTTGTCGCGCCTAAATACACGCACCTGCATCTCTGTTTTGCCCTGAACAGGTGCTGCGCTGCACAAATAAATTTTTTCCAACGGTTAACGTTTCGTTATATATTGCAGCCATGTGCTTGACCTCATGGGTACAGACACATGCGGAATACAGATAAAAAAGCGATAACAATCAATCCGAAGGAGACTGAAAATGATGCAACAACGAGTTGTGGCGGCAGCACTCGCGCTCGCATTGGTAGGTGGTTTGAGCGCATGTGGTAAAGGCGGTTCGGCAGGTGGTAAGGATGTGATTTACATAGCCAGTGTCGCACCCTTGTCTGGCGCGGTGGCCACTGCCGGTAAAGACAATGACAGCGGCGCACGTTTGGCGGTGGAGGACATCAATGCCAAAGGTGGTGTGGAAATCAACGGCAAAAAATACCAGATTGAGTTGATTTCAGAGGACGATGGCGCCGATCCGAAACAAGGGCCGATTGTGGCGCAAAAAGTCGTCGATCATGGCAAGGTTTTGGGCGTGATTGGCCACTACAACTCGGGCGTCACCATGGCGGCCAATCCGGTGTATGCCAAAGCCAATTTATTCACCATCACGCCGAGCGCGAGTAATCCCGATGTGGTCGCCAAATCCATGAAAACCGCGAATGGCGCCAACTCATCCTATCGCATGGTGGCGCACGATGGCATGCAAGGCCCCGCTCTGGCGGCCTATGCCCATAAAATCGGGCTCAAAAAAGTGGCGATCATTGACGACGCCACGACCTATGGCAAAGGCTTGGCCGATAAATTCGATGGTAAGGCCAAAGAATTGGGCATGGAAGTGGTTTATCGGGAAGCCACCACCGATAAAGCCACCGATTTCAAAGCCATGCTGACCAAAATCAAGGCCACCAATGCCGACGCCATCGTCTGGGGCGGGTTGGAAGACACGGCGGCCACGCTGACCAAACAAGCGCGCGAATTGGGCTTGAAACAGCAATTATTGATGTTTGATGCGGTGTGTACCGACAACTACATCACCTTGGCCGGCGACACCTCGGTTGGCGTGTTGTGTTCGGTCACGGGTGTTCCGCTGTCCGAAATGCCAGAGGGCGCATCGTTCAAAGAGCGCTTTGAAAAACGCTTTAACGGTCAAAAAGTACAGGGCTTCTCGCCGTTTGCCTATGATGCGGTCTATACCTTGGTCGAGGCGATTAAAAAAGCCGGAACCACCGACGACTCAGCTAAGGTTGCTCTAGCCATGCAAAGTGTACAAGCCAAAGGCTTGAGCGGTGATATTGCATTCGAGCCGAGTGGCGAGCGCAAAGACGGCATGATTACGATTCTGGAGCAAAAGGGCAAAGAGTTCGTGCCAATTGCCAAAAGTCGTTGATCAATAACTGTTGTATCCAACCACAAAAACCCCAAGCGCAAGGCTTGGGGTTAGGCTGTTAACAAAGTCATACAGTAATTAAAATCTCGTCATTCCCGCGCAAGCGGGAATCCAGACGTAGATCTAATTTATTGTTTTCATTGGCATTATGGATTCCCGCTTGCGCGGGAATGACGTCATCTTTCTTAGCGTTCGTGCCGATTGCCAAAAGTCGTAAATTGATGAGTGTTGTATCCAACAAAAACCCCAAGCGCAAGGCTTGGGGTTTCGCTTTGTGCGATTTGTTTTTATATCAGCTATGCGACGCCAGCAATTCCGCATTACCGCCGGCCGCAGTGGTGTCGGTACAGACGTGGAATTCATGCACCCAGTCATGCAAACGGGTATTGGACGAAATCAGCGGAATGATCGGGCCTTCCATTTTCGACAGACCTTCACGAATCTCACGCGCGCGCGCGTCGTCGGCAAAATACGCCACCGCATCGAAATCGTAAAACGCCGCAATGCTCGCATCACTCAGCTCATTCGCCGCACGGGTGTAGCGCGCCAATTCCGGTGCATCTTTGAGTGCTTGCTCCAGCATCAAATGCGGCACGATGGCGCGGTTGTGCGTTGCTGAGGCCAAAACGATTTGCTGCTCCACATCCTTGATGGTCGGGCCGAGACACAACACCTCACCACGGCCGCGCACACGGTAGATATTGCGCTCACCGGTTGGGCTGTCGAGCGACACACCGGCCCACGGCAATTGACGTGCTGCGAGAATCTCGGTGAAGGTGGCGTTATCGTTTTCGTGCAGATGCGCCAGCGCGGTCAGGTACAGCGGGCCACCGGCTTTCGGACCGGTACCGGACAGGCCGCAGCCGCCGAACGGTTGACAGCCGACCACCGCACCGATTTGGTTGCGATTGACGTAGATATTGCCGACGTGCGCGCGACCGCTCAAATCGCTGGCACGGCGTTCAATACGGGTGTGCAGACCCAACGTCAGGCCATAACCTTGCGCATGGATGTCCTCTAAAATCTGATTCAAATCGTGTGCGTCAAAAGTCGCGAAATGCACGATCGGGCCAAACATTTCTTCGCCCAGATCGGCAATGCCGTTGACTTGAACCAAAGTCGGGGCGATGAAATGGCCGCGTTGCGCGTGTTCTGCTGGAACGGCTTTTTGATGCAGGACTTGGCCTTTGGCTTGACGTTGGTCGATATACGCTTGCAATTTTTTCTGCGCCGTTTCGTCGATCACAGGGCCGACATCGGTGGTCAAATCCGCCGGATCGCCAATCATGAGGCTGTCCATTGCGCCTTTGAGCATGGTCAGCAGCTTGTCGGCGATGTCTTTTTGCACGTACAGCATGCGCAAAGCTGAGCAGCGTTGTCCCGCGCTTTGGAAACCACTGGCAATGATGTCGCGCACCGCTTGCTCAGGCAGCGCAGTGGAGTCCACGATCATGGCGTTCAGACCGCCGGTTTCCGCGATCAGCAATGAGCTAGGCGCGGTGTGGTCGGCGAGTGCGCGGTGGATGCGCTGCGCCGTTGGCATCGAGCCGGTAAAGCACACGCCGGCAACGCTCGGATGCGAGGTGACGGCTGAGCCGATTTCGCCGCCGCGACCTTGCGCGAGGATCAGCACGTCTTGCGGTACGCCCGCTTCGTGCATCAATTGCACCGCGCGTTCGGCCACCAGCGGGGTCAATTCGGCCGGTTTGGCAATCACCGCGTTACCCATCACGAGGCTGGCCACCACTTGACCGGCAAAAATTGCCAGCGGGAAGTTCCACGGTGAAATACACACCATCACGCCGCGCGATTCGAGCGCTTGATCGGCATACAATTGGCGTGCTTGAGCGGCGTAGTAGTAGCAGAAATCCACCGCTTCGCGCAGCTCGGCCACGGCATCCGCCCATGATTTGCCCGCTTCGCGGGTGAGCAGGGCGAGCAATTCGGTGGTATTGGCTTCAAACGCTTGGCCGATGCGTTCCAGAATCTCTGCGCGCTCGTTGACTGGACGTTGCGCCCATGCCGGTTGCGCGGCTTGCGCGCGTGCCATCAAGGCGGGCACTTCGCTCGGGTCGGTGCGGCGCACATGACCGATGATGTCGGCGGTATTGGCCGGATTGTAGCTGGCCATCCACTGATCGCCCTCTATATGCTCGGCCGGACGATTTTGCCAGTACTGCGCGCGTTCGGCGCTCAGTTGATCCAAAACCACGCGTTGGCTCAGATCGAAGCCGCGCGAGTTTTTGCGTTGGCGGAACAATTCTGCTGCCGGACGCACGGGGTTTTCTACCGGCGCATCGGTCGCTTGCAAAATGCTTTCAGCGCGTTCAATCGGGTCTGAGGCGACGTCCGCCGCTGGAATATCGAGGTTGGCGATTTGATGCACAAATGAGCCGTTCGCGCCGTTTTCCAGCAAGCGGCGCACCAGATACGACAGCAAGTCGTGGTGGTGACCGACGGGCGCGTAAATGCGGCAGCGATACAGATTTTGGTTTTTCGCGATTTCGTGCAGCGCTTCGCCCATGCCGTGCAGACGTTGGAATTCGTAATTAACAAACCCCTCTTGATTGTTGATTAAATGCAAAATCGCGCTGACGGTGTGCGCATTGTGCGTGGCGAACTGCGCGTAGATGCGGTCGTTCATGGACAACAGCAAGCGTGCATTGGCCAAATAAGACACGTCGGTGAAGGATTTGCGCGTGAATACAGGGAAGGTACTCAGACCGAGCACTTGCGCGCGCTTGATTTCCGCATCCCAATAGGCGCCTTTCACCAGACGCACCATGATTTTGCGATCGTAGGTTTGCGCCATGGCGTACAGATGCTTGAGCACATACGGCGCGCGCGGGTTATACGCTTGCACCACAATACCCAGACCTTTCCAATCGCGCAGCGTGTCGTCGCGCATGATGTGCTCAACGATGAGCATGGAGAGTTCGAGGCGCTCGGCTTCTTCCGCGTCAATGTTCAGCCCCATATTGAAGTCTGCGGCCAAATGTGCCAGTTTTAACACTTCCGGCAGCAATTCGTTCATCACGGTTTCGGTTTGCGCCACTTCATAGCGCGGGTGCAGCGCCGACAACTTGATGGAAATACCCGGGTTTTCAGCGATGTCTTCGCGCTTGCAATGCTGACCAATGGCAATGATCGCATCGCGGTAGGATTGCCAGTAGCGTTGCGCGTCCTCTTGGGTTTTCGCGCCTTCGCCGAGCATATCGTAGGAGTAGGTATAACCTTTTTCTTGCAACAGTTTGGCGTTCTCCAGCGCATTTTCGATGGTTTGACCGAGCACGAATTGACCGCCCAGTTGTTTCAAAATTTGCGCGAGAATTTTGTCAATCACCGGCTCACCCACACGGCGCACCAAATTTTTCAGCGTACCAATGACACTGGCGCTGCGCTGCTCGTCCAACACCTGTTCGAGCAATACCAGTCCGCGCGTGGCGGCATTGACCACCGTGCTGTCGGATTGGCTTTTATGCGCCGCCCAGTTTTTATCAACCACTTTGTCTTCGAGCAAGGCCATGCGCGTGCTCACATCCGGTACGCGCAAAACCGCTTCGGCCAAGCTCATCAACGCCAAACCTTCGGGGTTGGACAGTTGGTATTCATTGAGCATCGCCTGCATCCAGCTCGGCGTTTTGATTTGACGTACCGCTTCAACCAACTCAGCGGCGTGATCGGAAACCTGTTCACGCGTTAATCGATTCCATTCGATTTGCTCGATGCGCTCGCGCACTAGGCTGGGCTCGTGGCTGTAATCGGCGTGCAATAGGGCTTGGTAGCTGTGTTCAGGGCTGTTATTTAAGGTATTCATGGCGACTCCACAATCAATCATTGATGCTCGCAGTTTATCCATTTGTTTTGATGAAATTCACCAAAATATTTCAATATTATGGTTAAATCGCCAATTAATCCAATAATTTATTAAATGATTGACTATGAATAATGATTTAAATAACGATTTTGACAGGGTGGATATTCAAATCATCGATATCCTGCGCACCGATGCCCGCATTGCCAACACCCGACTGGCCGAACGCGTCGGTCTGTCGCCCACCGCGACGCAAGCGCGGGTTGAGCGATTGATGCGCATGGGCGTGATTCGCTACTACGCGGCAGTGGTTGATAACGGCAAATTGATGGGCGAGAATCTCGCCTTTGTGCAGGTCACGCTGAGTAACACCAGCGCGGCGGCACTGCAAGAGTTCAACCAAGCCGCGCACAAAATCGATGAAATCGAAGAATGCCACATGGTCGCCTCGAATTTCGACTACCTGCTCAAAGTGCGCAGCCGCGATATGAATAGCTACCGCCACATTCTCGCCGAGCGTATCTCCAGTTTGCCGTATGTGCGCCACACCTCGACCTACATCGTGATGCAGGCGGTCAAGGATTTGGGCGTGGCTTAGTTTATAATGCGCGCCATGATTATCCTGTCCACTTTAAACGCCCGTTACTCGCACGCCTCGCTCGGCCTGCGCTATTTGCTTGCCAATTTGGGCGAGCATCAGGCGCACACGCGCATGCTCGAATTCACCATCAAAACACCGGTGGAGCAGATGTGCGATGAACTTTTGGCAAATGCACCGCGCGTCATCGGCTTTGGCGTGTACATCTGGAATGTCAACGAAACCCTCGCGCTCATGCGTGCGCTGCGTGAACGCGCGCCCGAAGTGGTGCTGATTGTCGGTGGCCCCGAAGTATCCTACGAAGTAGAAGAGCAAGCCATCTGCAAACTCGCCGACTACGTCATCACCGGCTGGGGCGAAATCACCCTACCGCGCCTGCTCACGCAGATCATTCACGGACCGAAACCACTGATGAAAGTGCACATCGGTGAGCAAGCCAAATTAGCCGATCTGGTGCTGCCGTATGCGCTGTACACCGATCACGATCTGGCCAAACGCAATATCTACGTCGAAGCCTCGCGCGGCTGTCCGTTCAAATGCGAATTTTGCCTCTCCAGTCTCGATAAAACCGCGTGGGCATTCCCGATCGAACCGTTTTTGGATGAGATGGACAAACTGTACCAACGCGGCGCACGCACTTTTAAATTCGTCGATCGCACGTTTAATCTGAAACCCGAAACCGGCCGGCGCATCCTCGATTTTTTCCTCGAAAAAATCCACGCTCGCCCCGACGATCCGCTGTTCGTGCATTTTGAAGTCGTGCCCGATCACCTGCCGGCGATGCTCAAAGACGCGATTGCACAATTCCCAGCGGGCAGCTTGCAATTTGAAGTCGGCATCCAAACGCTCAACACCACGGTGCAAGGCCACATCTCGCGCAAAACCAACCTCACCA
>CAZCDD010000057.1:0-8029 GCA_964497405.1 uncultured Hydromonas sp.
CCAGCGACAACACGATATTGTTTGCCACCAGTTTTTATGACTGCGTACATTTAAAATCCTTTAAAGATAAATCCTCCCGCACCATTACGAGAGAACTGATGATTCTAAACATTTTATTCAATAAAATCAAGCACAAAACTGATTTTTAAGCAAATTAATCGCTTTTTTGCCTCAGTCCGGAATAATGCGGCACGCCCGCATCTCCTGATTTTCCCATATACCGCACATGCACTGATGCCGTACGACCTGTAAACGTAAATTCAGCATATAGCACGATTTTGACATACAATGGCGACAGTTTTTTCAGTGTAGAGCGCTATGACCATTTCTCACCATTTGATTCACAAATACAACGTTGCCGGACCCCGCTACACCAGCTATCCGACGGTACCTTATTGGCACGAGCAAGACTTCACCATTGCCGCGTACTTGCAAACCCTCAGCCGCTCCTTCATCGAGTCCAACCAGCGCGACGGCATCAGCCTGTACATCCATCTACCGTTCTGCGAAAGCCTGTGTACGTTTTGCGCCTGTAACCACCGCATCACCAAAAATCACAGCGTTGAAGCCGGTTATATCGCCAATGTCCTGCGTGAATGGCAAATGTATGTGAACGAACTGAGCAAACACAGTGATGAGCGCCCGCGCATCCGTGAAATTCACCTCGGCGGCGGCACACCCACGTTTTTCAGCCCTGAAAACCTCAACACGCTGATCAACGGCTTGTTTGCGCACGCCGATCGCGCCGAGAACCACGAATTCAGTTTTGAAGGCCATCCGAACAACACCACCGAAGCGCATTTACAAACGCTGTACGACTTGGGTTTTCGCCGCGTCAGCTTTGGCGTGCAGGATTACGATGACACAGTACAAAAAGCCATCAACCGCATTCAACCGTCTGAAAACGACGCCCGCGTACACGAGACCGCCCGCCGCCATGGCAACACCTCGATCAGCCACGATCGGGCTTACGGTCTGCCGCACCAGCATCTGGATACCATGCGCCACACCATCGAAAAAACAGCCGAACTGGCGCCCGATCGTCTGGCGTTTTACAGCTATGCGCATGTCCCTTGGCTCAAGGGCAACGGACAGCGCGGCTTTAACGAAGCCGACCTGCCGAGCGGCCCCGAAAAACGTGCATTGTACGAGTTGGGCAAAGAACTGTTTGACGAGCTCGGCTATGTCGAAGTCGGCATGGATCATTTCGCCCGCGAAACCGACACCCTGTACCACGCGATGCAAGAAGGTCGCCTGCACCGCAATTTCATGGGTTATACCGAAACCAATACCCGACTGATGATCAGCCTCGGCGTATCATCAATTTCCGATACTTGGTACGCCTTTGCACAAAACGAGAAAAAATTAGAGGATTACAACGCCCGTATTGAAAACGGCGAATGGCCGCTGATTCGCGGACATATCCTCACCCCCACCGATCTCATCATACGCCAACACATTCTCAACATCATGTGCCGCATGCGCACCAGCTGGGCAGATACCACCATGCAGCTGCCTGAGCTTCCCGTTATTCTGGAACGCCTGCACTCGATGCAAGAGGACGGCTTACTCGAAATCCATAGCGACGGCTTGACCGTATTGGAAATCGGTCGCCCGTTTATTCGTAACATCGCCATGGCCTTTGATCTGCGACTGTGGCAAAAACAGCCGGAAACGCGGCTGTTCTCCATGACCATTTAAATAAAAATCCGCGCAAGACACATGACCAGCGCGGATTTTTTACGAATACCGATCAGCCTACCAATACACCCGACCCTCTGCATCCAGCGAAATTTCCACACCAAACGCACGACTGAGCCACTCCGGCTGCATCACCTGCGCACGCGCGCCTTGAGCCAAAACACCGCCCTCTCCAAGCAGCAGCACATGCGTCGCAAATGCCCGCACCTGATTCAAATCATGCACCGTCGCCACCACAGCGCCATCACGTTCAGCTAAAAATTGCAGCAAACGTTTTTGCCACGCAATATCCTGAGCCGAAAAAGGCTCATCCAGCAGCCACAAGCGTGTTTGCCCCTCGGACAACTGCGCCCGTAACGCCGCCATCGCCCACGTCAAGCGTTGCCGCTCACCGCCGGACAACTGATGCACCCATGCTTGCGCATGCGATTGCAAACCAAATTGCGCCAACTGCGCCAGCACCTCATCCAGAGTCGCCGATGGCGCAACACTGCGCAAAGCCTGACTGACCGTAATCGTAAACGGCTCTTCATAACGCTGCGGCACCCACACCCGCCAGCGCGACTGCGTCTGTACGCTCACCTGCGCCAAGGAGGAACCCAACAGCTCAACTGCGCTCAATTGCCCTGAAGCATCACCCACCGGCACGCCCAGTAGCGCGTGCAGCACACTGGTTTTACCTGCACCATTCGCGCCCAAAATCGCCCAGCGTTCACCCTCATTCACAATCCAATCAAACGGGCGCACCAAAGCTTTTGAACCGAATCGAATCGATAGCTGCCGACAACGCAACACCGCAGAAGGCGCAAACTCACTCATGCCATCCCTCCACTTTTCAATCGCGTTACCAACTGCCACACTAAAAATGGCGCGCCCAGCGCAATCGTCAACACCCCGACCGGCAACTGCATCGGCGCAATAATCGTACGCGCCAACGCATCCGCCAGCACCAGCAACGCCCCACCCCAAAGCACGCACAACAACAAAATCGTACGCATGCCAATGCCGCGTCGCGCCGCCAACAGTTTGACAAAATGCGGCACGACCAAACCGATGAAACCCACTGCGCCCGCTTCAAACACTGCCAACGCCGTCGCCAAACCGGCCAACAGCAGCAACTGCACCCGCACCCTCTGCACCGACACCCCGACCGCGTGCGCCATCATCGCGCCACGCATCAGCACCATCATACGTCCCGCCAGTGGCAACGCCAGCAGCAGGCAGAGCCACACGCCCCACCACGCCACATAATACTGCCCCGAACCGGCCAGATCCCCCATCAACCAAAACAAACTACCGCGCAATGCTCGCTCCGGCAAGAGCAACAGCAACACGCTCACACCGGCATTCAACACCGCCGAGCACAA
The DNA here is from genome assembly GCA_964497405.1 of uncultured Hydromonas sp. GTDB lineage: Bacteria > Pseudomonadota > Gammaproteobacteria > Burkholderiales > Burkholderiaceae > CTSOIL-112. The sequence goes on from CAZCDD010000057.1 coordinate 3,069, forward strand.
CACCCCCAACAGCAGTACGATTGAAATATCACCTTCCAACCGGCTAAACCGACGCAGAATCAACCACATCAAGCACAACACCGCAACCGCGCCGACAAACGCCAAGCCCTGCAACGCCCACCACGCCAACCCCAACACCGTGCCGACCAGCAAACAAAATGACGCGCCACTGGCTGCACCGAGCATATACGGCTCGGCCAAGGGGTTGCGCAATAAAGCCTGCAACATCACGCCTGCCAAGGCCAACAAACCACCCACGCCAAATGCCGCCAAAACGCGCGGCACGCGCAAACGGTAAAAAACATCAGGCGACGCATACGCGCCGCCCCAAAACATTGCCCCTACCAACACCGCAATCGTCAAACCAATCGAAAGCACCAGCCAGAGACGACCGATACGCTCGGGTGAATGCACAGGTTGAACAGATAGGGAGGAATCACTCATAATTAAAAATACCGTTTCAAGCACGCCCAATAGTCATTGGCAGGAACACAAAAAACTGAAAACAAAAAACAGATATACCCGCACAAGCGGGTATTCAAACACATTAAGACGGCTGCGCAATAATCAAAGGGCTCCCGCCTGCGCGGGAGCAACCCCAGATCATTGCAAATATTACCACTGTGGTTTGTAATTAACCGAGAACAGGAAGTTACGTGGCATAGCATTGTATCCAGCCAACGGCTCGTATTTACGATCAAACACATTACCCACGGTCAGACCTAACTTCAGATCCTTACGCGGTGAGTAGAATACGGAGGTATTCAGCACGCCAAAACCAGCCACCGTTTTGCCGGCGACATCCTTCATATTGCTTTGTACATTCCAATCAGCCTGCGCCTGCCATTGCTTCCATGTTTTACCCACGCTCAAGTTGGCCAAAACGCGCGGTTGACGCAACCAACGCTCCTTAGTTTGGGCAAATTGAACATTTTGATAAGTTAAACCTAAATCAATATTCCAACCTCTGTCCGCAAACCAAGAATGCCACTCAACCCCTTTGGCGCGAGAATCTGCGTTTTGAGGAATGTAAGCACTATCCAAATAAATTCGATTATTATAATCATTGCGAAATACAGTAAGACGAGTACCATATTTTTGACGATCGAACTGAATACCAGCTTGCGCGTATTGAGCTTTTTCGACTTTCAAATTGCTATTACTAGCCCAAGAAGGGCCATACAAATCCCAAAAAGAAGGAGCTGTAAAACCATTGCTATAACCCGCAAATACTTTAACTTCTGGGGTAATGTCATAACCGTAGTTGATGGCTCCTGTTCCATAATTTCCAAAATCGGACAACTCATCCCAACGTCCGTTCAGTTGTAAATGATGACGATTTTTATCTAAGTTGTAACCCAACCAAATGCTATTTGTATCTCTTTTATTTTTTGAAAAATTATTAGCAGTGTACGTATTACCATTCTTAATCGTTTGATGCGTATGTGATACACCAGCAATCAATTTAGCCGACGTCAAATCAACTTGATTTTGCCAAGAAATACTTTGAGTCGTTGTTTTATCGTTACTAACAAATGGGCCAAAACTCGAAATGCTTGTGTTTTCTGCATCGGTGACACCCTGACTCACTATTAACTGGCTTGCCCAATTGTTCATTAATTGATTATTACTGTATGCAGACACTTGTTCAGTTTTGGCTTTTTGGTAATGAATCGCGGATGTGCCACCGAATAGTTCATCATAATCATTGTATCCATTGGTTTGATAGAACTTTATTCCGAATTCATTACGGTCATTAGGTGTAAAACGGACTGAAATATTACCACTGTTATTTCGGTAGCCATCTTTATCTGGGTTTGCCACAACGGCATTTTGAGCACTTACTGCCTTAGCTTGTTCATGAGCCAAGCCAGCAGATAATTGAACTTTTTCATTGCCTGTACTCACTTGTGCACTAGCTTGCTTTTGACCATGAGAGCCAATGGCAAAACGTACATCCGCCTGTTGCCCTAATTTAGCTTTGCGAGTAAATATCTGCACCAAACCACCAGTGGCTTGCGAACCATACAAAGCAGAGACGTTACCACGCACAATTTCAACGCGATCAATCAAAGATAATGGAATCTGCTCTAATGTCGCACTACCAAAGGACAAATTATTTAACGGAACACCGTCTATCAAAATTAGCGTTTGCTTGGTATCGCCGCCTCGTAAAGAAATTTGTGACAAGTTACCTACAGGGCCATTTTGACGAACAATAACCCCTGACTGCTGTCGAAGCAAGCCAGCTAAATCATTTACCGTCGCCGATTCGATATCGGCACGGCTAATCACAGTGGTGGAGTTGAGCGCATCGGTGACCACTTGCGACGTGCGTGCCGCTGAGGTCACTACGTCAGGCGCACTGTCCTGCGCCATAGCATGTACGGAGTAGGCCGACAAAGCCAAAATCAGAGTCATTTGAATAGGGAAACGAGTAGGCATCTGCTGAGTACGACGCGCGCAAGCAGTTGCCCCAGAGATGGGGTAAGTCATTTTCATTTGCTGTCCTTGGCCAAGCAACCCGCATGGCATAGGGTTTACGATTGTGAGCGCTTATTTTTATCAATTAAGCCCTCGGCTGTTTCTATGAGCCGGTCTCCGGGCTGATTTCCGCTGTATGACCCTTCCCATAACCGGAGCCGATTCACGCGTGGCGTGAGGCGTAGAGTTACAGTGGTTTGTCAAACAACGTGCTCAAATGAGCACGAAATCTACCGTTGCGGGTGCAGCATGGTTACGTGCGCGGTCGTTCTCTCGATATCTGTAGAAGCCGAAATACGCCGCCACCTCCAATTTCCCTGTTTCACCACAGTGATGAGCTGTGACACTCGTAGAATAGCGACACTGTAATGGACTGCCCGTTAAAAAGCAATCTTTTCAAAATCCGCCAGATTTTGCGCAGTATCTGCGTAAATTCGAGTAGAATGCTCGAAACTGCGTGTAACCCGTTGAGATTGTTGTTTTTTACTTATTTTTCCTGACCATGCTCAAATTGATTCAACTTTTAGAAGAAAAATTGGTGGCACTATTGGACTTTGTGCGCCAATTGCAGGAGGACAATCGCCAGCTGCGCGAGCGCGTCCAACAACTCGAGCATGAAAAGCGTGCGCTTCAGGAGCGCATGAATACGGCACAAACGCGTATAGATCGGGTGATTTCACGTTTGAGTGAGGACTCATCCACACCCGACTCGGCTATTTCGGAGGATGAATGAGCCATAAAGAGACATTGAATGTGAGCATTCTGGGGCGCAACTATACCCTGCTGTGCACATCGGACGAAAAGGCCACTTTGCTGGCCTCCGTGGCGCTGGTTGATAAAAAAATGACCACGATACACCAGCAAATGGGGCTGTCCGGCCACGATAAAATTGCGGTATTTGCCGCTTTACAGATTGCCAATGAGCTGTTGCAACTGAATTTGCACAACAGCACCCAGCTCGAATCCACCCAGCGCATTGAGCGCATGGTGCAGCAGATTGATGACACCATCCATCCGCCTTTAAACACCCTGATCTGAGCCAATACGCTCAGCTTTTGCATGGATTGCCACTTTACAAGCCCACTCCCATGAAACACATCGTCTTAGGCATCAGCGGCGGCATCGCGGCATACAAATCCGCCGAGCTGGTACGTCTTTTGCGCAAGCAAGGCATGCGCGTGTCCGTCGTCATGACCGATGGCGCGAAAGAGTTCATCACGCCGCTGACGCTGGCCACACTCTCGGGCGAACCGGTGTATGACTCGCTGTGGGATAACCGCAGTGGCGCGGACAGCAATATCGCCCACATCAACCTGACGCGCGAAGCCGACGCGATGCTGATCGCGCCCTGCACCGCCAATGTCATGGCAAAAATCGCCAGCGGTGTCGCCGATGATTTGCTGACCAATCTGGTTTTGGCGCGTGATCCGGCCAAATGCCCACTTGCCATCGCGCCCGCGATGAATGTGCAAATGTGGCACAATCCCGCGACTCAGCGCAATCTCGCACAAATTCGCGCCGACGGCATACAGATTTTTGGCCCCGCAAACGGCGAGCAAGCCTGCGGCGAAATCGGCGACGGCCGCATGATCGAGCCAACCGATATTTTATCGCTGCTGCCACGCCTATTTACCGAGCAAAGTTTGGCGGGTAAGCGCGTGCTGATGACCGCTGGCCCAACCTTTGAGGCCATCGATCCGGTGCGCGGCATCACCAACCATTCGAGTGGCAAAATGGGCTACGCGCTGGCGCAAGCCGCCGCGAACGCCGGCGCGCAAGTGACGCTGATTTCTGGCAAAACCGCACTGCCTGCACCTTTTGGCGTGACCCGCGTGAACGTACAATCCGCCGACGATATGCTCGCCGCCTGCCAAGCGCATGTGCATGGGCAGGACATTTTCATCGCCGTGGCCGCCGTCGCCGACTGGAAAGTCGCGCAGGTCGCCACACAGAAAATCAAGAAGGCCTCAGCCGACGATGTGCCGAGTTTGAACTTCGTGCAAACGCCTGACATCCTCGCCACCATCGCCGCCCTGCCGAACGCACCCTTCTGTGTCGGTTTTGCCGCCGAATCGGAAAACGTGATCGAATACGCGCAGACCAAACGGGCAAAAAAGAACATTCCACTGATCATCGCCAATCAGGGTCCCAGCACTTTTGGCAGCGAGTACAATCAGGCCAACCTGATTTCCGAGGACGGCGTGCAAACCCTGCAAAAAATGCGTAAAGATGATTTGGCGCCCTTATTGATACAAGCGATTGCGGAGCATTATGGGGCTCAACAACTCGGACGCTAGGCATAAATGATTCCAGCAAGACGACACAACCATTGCGTCTTGCCATCCGCTCCAGGTATTTCAACCGTATTTTCGACTCATCACGAGGCTCATCATGCGCAGCAAAAAAACCGTTAACCCGCTCTGGCAACAGTTGGGGGATTTTTCACGAACCCCCAATGGCAAAGACTGGCCAATGCT
>CAZCDD010000058.1:0-7997 GCA_964497405.1 uncultured Hydromonas sp.
CGCACCTTGCGCGTAATGGTATTGCGCCCGATTCCGAGCAATTGCGCGGCTTTCTGGCGATGGTTGCTGGTGTATTTGAGCGCTTCGTTAATCACTGTTTGCTCGAACTGATCTTGCAGCTTGAGCATCACTGCGGGAACCTGATCGTTCAGCCCTTGACGCACCGCGATGCGCAATAGTTCTTGCCATGTGCTCGTGCCCGTCACGCTACCCGCGGAATGGGCGGCATTGACGATCATATCACTCGCCCGCTCACGCACATCTGGCGGCAGATCGGCTTCGTTAATCAACTGCGTCGGCGTCATCACGGTCAGCCAACGACAGACATTGTCCAACTGCCGAACATTGCCACTCCATGCGGCTTTTTGGCACACTTCGATGGCGGTTGGCGACAGTACTTTGGGTGCGGATAGATTCAGTTCTTTGGCTGCTTGCGTGAGAAAATGCTGCATCAGTTGTGGAATGTCCTCTTCTCGATCGCGCAAGGCAGGCAGTTGAATCCCCACCACATTCAAACGATGGTAGAGATCGGCGCGAAACAGCCCTTGCTCCACCCGTTGCGCGAGATTTTGATGCGTCGCGGCGATGATGCGCACATTGGTCTGAATCAACTCGCTACCGCCCACGCGGTACAGCACGCCTTCGGATAACACGCGCAACAGACGCGCCTGCAAATCCAGCGGCATATCACCAATTTCGTCCAAAAACAGCGTGCCGCCTTCCGCCTCTTCAAATCGGCCAATGCGCGCTTGACCCGCACCGGTGAAGGCGCCTTTTTCATGGCCGAACAGTTCGGATTCGAGCATATGCGCCGGAATCGCTGCCGTACTGATGGCGATGAACGTACCTTTACTGCGCGGACTGGTGGTGTGGATCGCGCGTGCGACCAATTCTTTCCCCGTGCCGGTTTCACCGGTCAGCAATACATTCACTTCCGTAGCGGACAAACGCCCGATGGTGCGCAATACTTGCAAAATCGCGGGGCTGGAGCCGAGCAAACCATAGCGCTGCGCCAAAGTCTCCGACTCATCGGCCGATGCCGCCTCAGTATCGACTGTTTTATTGGGCTGCACAAAACGCTTGATCAGCGCGACCAATTCTTCGGTGTCAAACGGTTTGGCGATGTACTCGGCAGCGCCCTCTTGAAAGGTTGATACCGCATTTTCCAAATCTGCGTGTGCGGTCATCATCACAACCGGAACTTCCGGTGCGAGTTTTTTAAAGTCACGCAATAGCGAAATGCCCGATACGCCCGGCATACGAATATCCGAGAGCAGCAATGCGGGATAATCACCCGGTTGACGTTTGTTTTCCGGCTGTTGATGCCAGTAGTCCAGAGCATCCAGCACTTCCTGTCCGTCGGCAAACATGCGATACGGTAAGCGGGATTTTTGCAGGGCTTTGTCTAAAACCCAGCGTATGCTTTTATCATCGTCCACCACCCAAATCGTCGGTTTGTCGTTTAAGCCATACATAAGCCCTCCTTGAGTCACACCATACATTTGATATGCAGTGATTATGCGCGTACTGACAAACTGTCACAGCAATACTTAGGTGCACAATTGTATCTCATTTGCACCATTGTGGTGCGCCAAGATAAGGGAATCGGGAAAATTAAAGTTTGACCTTACAATGGCAGCAAAACACGCATTTGCGTGCCATGCACGCGATGCGTGCGCTGAGGCCGACTGACCACTTCGATGGTGCCACCGTGCTGTTGGGCGATTTGCATGGCGACGGACAGTCCCAAACCAGTCCCGCCCTCGCGTTGCGTCACCAAGGGTAAAAACAGGGTGTCGGTGATTTCTTCAGGAATCCCGGGACCATTGTCCAGCACGGAGATTTCCAGCATCATCGGATGCTTGACCTGATTGACCAAGCAGTGTCGGGCAATGCGCGTGCGCAGCGTGATTTTCGGTGCAGCGTGACGTTCGCACTCAGCCACGCTCAAAACCGCCTGCGCCGCGTTTTGAATAATATTGAGCAACAGTTGCTGCACATAATCGGCCACCGCGCGCACCGGCGGAATACTGACATCGTAGTCGCGCTGCCAATCAATCTGCGCTTGCCCAAACTCGATCTGCGCCAGTCGAAAGGCCGCATCACAGACTTCATGAATATTAATCATCTGCGCCTGCGCCATACCCTGACGATACGGAACCAAATACTGATCGACCAAATTTTTCAGGCGATCTACCTGTCCCAGCACCATCTCGGTGTATTCCACCAACTCCGGCTGGAGCGCATGCAGCTCATCTTCGAGTAATTGCGTTGCACCGCGAATGCCACCCAAGGGATTTTTAATTTCATGTGCCAACTGGCGCAGGAGCAGCTGCTGACTCTGCGCGTGGGCGCGTGATTGCGTGTCCTGCTGCACTTGCTCGTATGCCCCCAACTCAAAGCATTCAAGCACATACATCGTATCAGTCTGAGCACGGGTGGGTGGCAGCGGCGAAAGTGCGGCATACACGGACAAAGGGCTATCAAGCTCCGAGCCATCGCCCTGACGAATCATGCGCAGCACGCAGCGATATACCGTTTCACTCTCGCTTTCAATGTGTTGCATGATCTGCGTGAGCGTCTCGTCGCTGTCAAACCACTGGGTCAATGGCATATCGTAGGCAGAACTGGACGGCGCGCGCAGCAGCATTTGCGCCGAGGTGTTGAGGTCTTGAATACGCGCTTGCCGATTGAGCACCAGCAGCGCCAATTGCAACGAATCAAACTCAATGTGCTTGGCCAACATCAGGGTGCGCCCCCCACGGTATTCAGCTCGCGCTGGAGTGCAGCAATATTCGCCTGAGTCAAGCGGATGTCTTGCTGCAACGCGGCGACCCGATCCAAATATTTTTGGTAATTTTTCTCATTGCCCTGACGCTCCGGCTGCCCCTCGTTGTACTGAGCGTTCAATGCTTGCAATCGCTGCTCGGCCGCATTGAGCTCACTCAGTAGAATACGACGCCGCCCCTGATCACGCTGCCACTGGATATTCGCGGGCACTTGCGCACCCAGGATCAAGGTTTGGGCGGTTGGCTGCGGATCATTCCATGCGCGTGGATATGAAGGAATGGCATTGGATAAACGCGCGGTTGTCGGTGGCGAGCGTAGCGTATCTGCCGCCAAGCGGGTACTCATGGTTTTACGCGTACACGCTCGATCAGCGGATATGGGCGAAGTGTTGCCCAGTGACACCACCCCATTTTTTTCACAGACATAAACGGTGTTGTGTACCCATTGCGCCTCATCACTGCTTTGCGCCCCAACCCCGCCAGAAACCATGCAACACCATGAAGTCAGTAACAGACGCAGCACCTTCTGGCGCGCATCATGAGAGACATGGTGCGAATATCGGTAGCGTTTGTATGCGGTATTCATGAGATCAATATTGAGAACAATTTTTGCATCTGATCGGCGTGAGCCGTGTTACCTGACATTATAGCGGCTTCTCTCAGCCGCCAATCAGCGGATCTTGATTTTTGCATAAAAAATGCCGAGGCTGTTTTCAGCATCGGCATCATCAGCTTGCAGTCTATGCATTTACAGGCTGTAGTACATTTCAAATTCCAATGGATGTACGTTCATACGCATTTTCTTCACGTCTTCCATTTTCAATTCAATGTACGCGTCGATCATCGCTTTGGTGAACACACCACCACGGGTCAAGAACTCGTGATCGGCTTCCAAGGCTTCCAACGCTTGTTCCAAGCTGTTACATACCGTTGGGATTTGTGCATCTTCTTCCGGTGGCAAATCGTACAGGTTTTTCAGAGCAGGGTCGCCTGGGTGGATTTTGTTTTGGATACCGTCCAAGCCAGCCATCAACAAGGCTGAGAAGCACAAGTATGGGTTCGCCATTGGATCTGGGAAGCGCGCTTCAATGCGGCGAGCTTTCGGATTCGATACGAACGGAATACGAATAGAAGCCGAGCGGTTTTTCGCAGAGTATGCCAATTTCACCGGTGCTTCGTAGTGTGGCACCAAACGTTTGTACGAGTTGATCGATGGGTTACAAATCGCGTTCAATGCACGCGCGTGTTTGATGATACCGCCGATGTAGTACAAAGCTGTATCGGACAAACCGGCATAGCCGTCACCCGCGAAGGTATTCACGCCATCTTTCCAGATCGATTGATGCACGTGCATACCGGAGCCATTGTCACCAACCACTGGTTTTGGCATGAAGGTTGCCGTTTTGCCGTAGGCATTGGCCACATTGAACACCACATATTTCAATACTTGAGTCCAGTCCGCACGTTGTACCAAAGTGGAGAACTTAGTACCGATTTCGTTTTGGCCTTGACCCGCCACTTCGTGGTGGTGCACTTCTACAGGTACGCCCATTTGTTCCAACAACAAGCACATTTCAGAGCGCATGTCTTGGAAGGTATCCACTGGCGCTACTGGGAAATAACCGCCTTTGACGCCCGGACGGTGACCCAAATTGCCGCCTTCGGTTTTCACTGAAGAAGACCAAGCCGCTTCGTCTGAACCAATGCGCACGAAACAACCTTGCATATCGGTTTTGTAACGGATGGAGTCAAAAATAAAGAATTCTGGTTCTGGACCAAAGTATGCTGTGTCACCGATACCGGTTGATTTCAAATACGCTTCCGCACGACGTGCCAAAGAGCGTGGATCGCGCTCATAACCTTTACCGTCGGCTGGGTCGATTACGTCACAGGTCAAAATCAGCGTGGTTTCAGCAGTGAACGGATCAATGTTCGCTGTTTTCGGATCAGGAATCAACAGCATGTCAGAGGCTTCAATGCCTTTCCAACCCGCGATAGACGAGCCGTCAAATGCTTGACCGGATTCAAATTTATCTTCATCGAACGCCGAAATCGGTACAGACACATGCTGTTCTTTACCCTTGGTGTCGGTAAAACGAAAATCTACAAATTTAACGTCATGGTCTTTGACCATTTGCATGACTTTTGCAACATCACTCATATATAGCTCCTGAAAAAAGCGTTCACGAAAAACACATAAAAAAACCAATTAATATATTTTCACAGTTTACCAACCAAGCCGCTCAAACCGTGTCTTTTTTGGTGCAAACCCAAGATACATCGCACCAATATAGTGCAAAACAAAAGAATATCACTGCTTTGGTGCAAACAAACGTCGTTCTTTACCCGCCAATAAATTCTGAATATTGCTGTGGTGCCGATAAAACATCAACACCACCATCAACATAATCGGCAACAGCACCCAGCCCACGCCCCAATACGCCGCAAACAAAATCAGCGCCGCCACACTCGCAGTCAACGAAGACAAAGACGAATACCGGAACAAAGCAGCCATCGCAACCCACACCACAATCACCCACAAACCGATCTGTGCCGACAAACCCAACACAGCTCCCAAAAATGTCGCCACGCCCTTACCACCCTGAAAGCGGAAAAAGATCGGATACAAATGCCCCAAAAACGCCGCAAAAGCCACCCATGCCAACGCCACCGACGACAACTCACCCCAAAGCGCCGCCAAATACACGGGCAAGAAGCCCTTGAGCGCGTCGCCCAGCAGCGTCAACAGAGCCACCTCCTTACGCCCCGAGCGCAGCATATTCGTCGCCCCCGGATTGTTTGAGCCATACGAGCGCGGATCCTGCATCCCAAACAACTTCGAGAGCACAATCGCAAACGATACCGAACCAGCCAAATACGCCAGCACCACCCACAACCCACCGGACAACCAAGCACCCATAATATTCCTCACCTAAAATAACCCTCGCATTGTAGCCAGCCCAGAGCAACAACGTCAAAAAACTTTTTTGCTACAATGACCCAACACAGCGCTCAAAAGCAAAGGAACCTCATGTACCCACACACGCCCAACCAACGCAACCATGACGACGAATTCGGAGTCACGCTCAAAATCGCCACCTTCAATCTGCGCAACTGCGCCCTACCGCATTTCCAGTTCTACGACAACCAAGACCCCTACGACGAAAGCCTCTATCGCGCCAAACTCGAATGGACCGCGCGTCAGATTGACAACCTCAATGCCGACGTCATCGTATTCCAAGAAGTCTTTCAGGTTCAAGCACTACAAGCAGCGCTGCAAGCCAGCCGCACCATGAACCAAGCCAAACTCATCGCGCGTGATGCCGTCAAAACACCACCCAAAAACACCTGGGTACCGCAAGTCGCCATCGCCACCAAACTCCCGCTGCTCGCCGAGCCCAGCTGGATCGTAGAATACGGCAACGGCATCAACCTGCCCGACTACGGCCAAACCATCAACCAAATCACCCGTGCCGTACCCCACATCACCGCCAAACTCTACAACGGCAGCCCCATACACATCCTCGGCGTGCACCTCAAATCCAAGCGTCCCGACTACCTCGACAGCGAAACCGACGACAACGCCAACGACCTCGCACTCGCCACCTACCGCTCACTCATGCGTCGAGGCGCCGACGCCGTCGCCCTGCGCCGCTACCTCAATCAACTGCTCAAAGGCAACCGAGTCCCCTGCATCATCGCAGGCGATTTCAACGACGACGCCAAATCCGTCACCTCACAAATCATCGCCGGCTCCGGCGGCTTTGGCAAAACATTCTTCGACAGTCAGTTTTTCGATGCCGCGCGTATCCAAACGCGCAACGACCCCATGCGAAATGTGGTGTACACCAACATCCACCAAGGCTCACTCGAAGTCCTCGACCAAATATTCGTCACCGAAGAGTTTCACCCGCAATCCCGTTTCCAAATCGCCCAAGTGCGCGAAGTCTACTGCCTGAACGACCACCTGCACGAACGCAAACCCTATACCTCCGATCATGGGCAAGTCGTGGCGCAGTTGCTATTCAAAAACAAAACGGATTGATCCAATAAAAAAACCGCCCAACAAACTTGAGCGGCAGAAAAAGCAAAAGCCACGCATTGCGTGGCTTTTCATTTGGTGCATCTTTCAGCTTGTTAGCATCCAGTACACATTTCCCAGTAGGATTGTGGTTCACATTCTACCGAAACAAGCATAAAATGCAAGATAAATTTTAATACGCAATTGGATAGAAAAATATGAAATCACGCCCCAAATATCGCCTCGCTTTAGATTTAGGTACGACTTCATTGGGCTGGGCATTGATTAAACTCAATACCGAAAATCAACCTACTGCCATCATCAAAGCCGGTGTGCGAATTTTCTCAGACGGTCGAAACCCGAAAGATGGTTCTTCATTGGCGGTAACGCGTCGAAATGCCCGCGCCATGCGTCGTCGCCGCGACCGCCTGCTCAAGCGCAAAGAGCGCATGATGAGCGCATTGGTTCGATTGGGCTTTTTCCCAGCCGATGAAGCCGAGCGCAAAGCTTTGGCCGATATGAATCCGTATGAATTGCGTGCCAAAGGTTTAACGGAAAAGCTCACGCCAGCCGAATTTGCCCGTGCTTTATTTCACATCAATCAGCGCCGCGGTTTTAAAAGCAACCGCAAAACCGATAAAGCGGACAATGAATCCGGCGCACTGAAAACCGCGATCAGCGCATTGCGTACCACTTTAGAACACGAGCAATGTCGCACCGTCGGCGAATGGCTGTACAAACGTCATATTGCCGGTGAAAGCGTGCGTGCGCGTTTTCGCCAAAAGCCCTACACCACCGAAGAAGGCAAAAAACGTATTGAGAAAAGTTACGATCTGTACATTGACCGCAAGATGATTGAAGAGGAGTTTGATGCGCTGTGGGCAGCACAATCCGCATTCAATCCAGAGCTATTCAACGAAGCCGCTCGCGCCGAGCTCAAAGATATTTTATTGTTTCAACGCAAATTACGCCCTGTGCTCGCCGGACGTTGTACTTTATTGCCGGATGAAGAGCGCGCACCTTTGGCACTGCCGAGCGTACAGCGTATGCGCATGTATCAGGAGGTCAATCATTTACGCATTTTGGGCGCACAATTATCCGAAAATGCGCTGACATTACCCCAACGCAATGAGCTGATTCATGCGCTGGAGCAAAACAGCAAACGCACCTTCACCCAAATTAAAAAA